>NZ_CDSBKO010000061.1:0-34184 GCF_977115655.1 Aquimarina sp. | reverse complement strand
TTACTTGTCCTTCTGATCAGGAGCTAAACTGTAATGTTTCTACAATTTTGGATTACAGACAATTAATTATCGTTACAGATAATCAGGATTCTAATCCTGTTATCACTCAAAATCCAATAGCAGGAACTCCTGTTGTGAATGGGATGTCGATAACTATTACAGCTACAGATTCTAGTACCAATAGTTCAAGTTGTGAATTTGTGATTTATCAAGAAGAGGTATCTGTGCAGGCGGGAGAAGATCAAGAAATTATAGCAGGGGAGCAGGTTGAATTAACTGCGACTGCTTCAAGCAGTGGTACATTTGTTTGGACACCATCAACAGGTCTTAATAATGCTACTATTGCTAACCCAATAGCTAATCCTGATGAAACTACAACCTATACGATTGTTTTTACCAGCGACCAAGGATGTGTTGCACAAGATACAGTTACAATTTATGTAGAAGCACAAGAAGAAGACGAAACCCGATATGGTTTTTCGCCAGACGGGGATGGGATCAATGAATATTGGGAGATCCATAGTATTGAAAATTATCCAGATAATAAAGTATCGATCTATAACCGATGGGGAGATATAGTTTTTGAAGTAGAAGGATATAACAATACTTCAAGAGTTTTTAGAGGGATTGCCAATCGAAAGAGAAGTTTTGGAGGGGATAAATTACCCGAGGGAACCTATTTTTTCAATATCAAAATAGAAGGTTCTCATAACTTAAAAAAGCAAACTGGTTTCCTTGTGTTAAAGCGTTAATTTATGAAAAAAGCATATATAATATGGATGGTTGCAATACTGTCCAAAGGATTTTTATGCCCAATATTTGGGCAGCAAACCCCGGTTTTTGCAAATTATAATTACAATACCGTTATAATTAATCCAGCGCATGCAGGTTTTTATCCTGATTCTGATATTACTATTACGAACAGAGGATATTTGAACTCGGTAGAGGGTAGCCCACGAAATATAGGATTGACATTTAATTCGCCAATAGGGACCAAAAACATGGGCTTAGGGGCTGGGGTTTTAAGCGATCAGGTTGGGGTTACCAAAACAACCAATATATTTGGGGCGTATGCTTATAAATTGGTTTTTGATCATAATTATAGTCAAGCGAGGTGGTGGTCGTATAACCCAAACGTTTTATCTTTTGGTATTACTGCAGGGGTAACTTTTTATAACGAAGATTTATTGTCCTTGGGGATCCCCGATGATCCTAATTTTGCAAGTAATGTAAATACGGTGGTTCCTACTTTGGGGGTTGGTGTTTTGTATAATCGAGAGCGTATTTATCTGGGGGTTTCATCGCCTAATGTTTTAGGGAGCTCATTGTCGTCAGAAAAGAATATTAATATAGTAAACCCTGTTTATGCATATTCTGGCTATCGTTTTTTTACCACTCGTTTTGAGGAGGTTTTAATCACTCCCAGTATTTTGATTAAATATGTATCTGGGGCTCCATTACAAGCAGATTTTAATACGACTATAAATTATAAAAATAAAATAGAAATCGGGGCAGGCTACAGGACCAATTCTTCTTTAAATTTTTTGGCAGGTTTTCATATATCCAATCATTTTAGGGTATTGTACAATTATAACCATGCATTGCGCAATACGCCTGTTAATAATACGCATGGGATTGTGTTGAGCTATCGTATGGGGGATGGGTTTGGGGGTAAAAAGTAAACTTTCAAGGTGTTTTCCAGGCCCCTAAACCTTCAAGGTTTGCAAACCTTGAAGGTTTAGGGGTTTATTCGACCTTCAATAAAAGCTTCTACTTCTTCTAGTTTATCTAAAGGAATGTCATGCAATAGTCGTGTGATTTTTGTAGTATGCTCGGGGTCTTTTGCTTTAATAGCGTGCAATGCAAGTCTTTTATCATTTACAAACCCTTCAGAAGGGTGCCACTCTAATAAGTCATTAGGGGTACAATTAAGTGCAATACAAATTTTTTCTAACGTTTTTAACCGAATACTTCCTAGTTCGTTTTTTACTATACGACTAGCCATTTGGTTTTGAATACCTTGTTGGGTTAAATAGGTATAGGGTCTGGTTATCCCTCGAATTTTAAAGACTTCCTCAAATTTATAGCGTAACATAGGTATCGTGATATGATTAACAAAAACCAATATAATACTAAAAAGTGATTTATAGGTATTTTTGACAATGAAAAATGCATTCCTACTTATGATTTAAGTATTCCTATCAATGAAATAGATACTCTTACTAATGAATAAGGTATGATTTATAATGAATATAGTCTTGTTTTAATGATTTAGATACACTATATAATGAATAATGTATATTTTACGATGAATTAAATAATATTTACGATGATTTAAGAACTTCTACTTAATGATTTATCAATTTTTGATGAGGTTTATTTGTATAGTTAAGATTTTAATACTTTATGTATTTCATTTTTAAAGCATACTTAGTCAAACCGGCAAGGTTTCTAACATTAAGTTTTGCAATTAGGTTTTTTCTATAACTTTCAATAGTATGCTTACTTAAAAACAATTTATCTGCTATTTCTTGAGTAGTAAATTCTTGAGCAATTAATGTGATTACATCAATTTCTCGTTGTGTTAATTTAATTTCTTCTTGTTTTTTCTTAGAGAATTTATTTTCCAAATAAATATCTTTTATTTCTTTCGAAAAGTATTTTTCTCCACTCAAAATCGTTTTTATTGCTTTTAGCAACTCTTCTTTTTCTGCATTTTTTGGCACATAACCATCTACATCATGCTCAATGAGGGTATCAATTTTATCTGCATTATTGTGCATGCTAACCACTAATGTTTTTATATTTCGATTGTGTTCTTTAATGATTTTGTTAAGGGCAATACCATCCAGTTCTGGCATAGAAATATCGGTTATAATAAGATCTATTTTTTCATCGGTATTTATTTTTAGATATTTTTCTATATGTTTTCCGTCTTTGGCAGTTAGTAAAATGTTGTATTCTTTTTCAGACTTAAGAATGCTTAACAAGCCATCTAAAAACATTTTGTGATCATCTACTATGATTAAATTATAGGTCATTGGTGTTTTTTTTAAATATTGGTATTTCTATATCGATAATAGTTCCTCTATGGATTCTGGAATCAATATGAAAAGTGCCGGATATATTTTTTAATCTACTTTTTATGTTTTCAAAACCGATTCCTGAATAATTATTTTTAGTGTCAAAACCAATTCCATTATCTTCAAATAATATATTTATTGAATTTTCAACCAGGTTTAACTGTAACTCAACAGAAGAGGCTTTTGCATGTTTAATCGTATTTGTAATTAATTCCTGAATGATCTTAAATATTTCCATTTGTATGGTTTCATCAATATGATCTATCTCTGTTCTTGGGTATACGACAAATGTAGTTTGAAGACCGGTAGCCCCGCCAATATTATTAAAATATTCTTCGAGAACATCACAAAATTTATTTTTACTAAATTTTTTTGGAACAAGAGTATGAGATAAGTTTCTAACCTGTTCATAAGTGTCGTCTAATTGGTCACTAATGGTTTTGATACTTTTTTTGTTTTCATTAATAACTGTATTGTTGAGTTGTAATTTTATAGCTGCCAGATTTCCCCCTATACTATCGTGCAACTCCTGGGCGATACGTTTTCTTTCTTTATCCTGCCCTTTTATAGAAGCCCTAATAAGTTTTAGTTCTTGATCTTTTATTAAGGAAGAAATTTTTTGTTTACTTATCTCTTCTTGTTTTTTATTCAATTCACTTTGTGTTTGTAGTTTTTGATAATATACCACAAGTAATGCTATAACTGGTATAAGAAGTATTAAAAAAGAGTATAGGATATTATTTTTTATAGTTTTTTGACGTTCTAGTTTTGTTTCCTGAATTTCTTGATCTTTTTTTAATATAGCAATTTCACTTAATCTTTTTTCAGACGCATTTCGAAAAGATAAAATTTTATTTTCGTTTTCTTTTTTTTGAACCTCTTGGAGCAACCTTAGATTTGTAAAAGCTTCTTCTTGATTTTTAAGTTCTAGTTTTCGGTTTGTATTTTCTACTTGAAGAAATGTTATCTCCTTTTCTTTTTGTAATGTTTTATATTTTACTTCTAACTCGTTAATTTCTTTATCTTTTTGTAGTTTATTTACAGAATCTTTGATTTGAAAAGATCTGGATATAAACCCAAAAGCATTTTTATAATCATTTTGAGCAATAGAAATATTTTTTAGTTTTTCATAAATAGTTTCTTGTTCTTTTAAAAAGCCAAGTTCTATAGCGTCATGAAGGCCAGTAGAATAAATTATTTTTGCGTTTTCATATTGTTTTAAATTAAAATAAATATTTCCTATACCAAGGCGAGCAAATAAAACAATTCGTTTAAGGCCATTTTTATCTGCGATTCTTATACTTTCCTCATATAAAGAAAGAGCAGTATCTATATTATTTTCCTTATGATAATTTTCAGCCATATTTAGGTTTATGACCGCTGTAGCCATAGGCTTTCTATTTTTTTTTGTTAATACCAGAGCTTTTTCTAAATAATTATTTGAAGTTTTATAATTTTTTAGATGACTATAGATACCAGCTATGTTTATATAACTACCATAAATAATCTCTGGATCATTTTTATAAGTTAAACATTCCTGAAACATATTTAGAGCATTTTTGTAATCTCCCATTTCACTATAGGTTAACGCAAGACCATGCGTATGAGAGTAGTATAGGTCTTGTTCGTTAAATTTCTGTGAGGTTTCAATACCTTTTAAATGCCATTTTTTACTTTCATCGAGTAATCCTTTATTTCTGTAATTTTTTGCAAAAAGGCTGTACGCTAAAGTATGCCCTCTGCTTTTTAAGGAATCAGATATGTTTTTATCGTATTTTAAAGATTGATTTGTGTAATATAAAGAAGAATCAATAAGAGTTCTTTTGTTAAAATAAAATGCCAGAAGCAAATTCGCATTAAACTTAGATTGGTTTGTTTTTACAGTTTTTAAAAGCTGATGTGCCATTGCATAGGCCTTTTTATCTTCATTGTTATTATAAAGGTAAAAAACGGTATCGATTAATTTTTTTTCTTCTTCTGTTTTACTTTTTTGTGGTATAGATACTAGTTTATTACCATCAATTTGCGCTTTCATTACAAAAGGCAAAAGGAATATACTATATACTATGATATTTTGTAAAAACCGTAACATAAGCAAATGTATTAATTCTTATAGATAACAATATCCCTGAAAACTGGGGTTTAAGAAGTATGGTTTTTACTACTTGTAGATTAAATATTTGTTTCTTATGATTTTAAAATTTTGAAGATCTTTAGACCAGGTACGTTTAATTTCTGAAGAAGTTAACCCCTGTTTTATTTGTTGTTCCAGTTTTTCTGTGCCGGCATGAATGGTAAAGGATTTTGTGTCGAAGAATTTTTCTTTAGTGTTAGAGTTATTATACGCATTAACTAACCAATCTAAATTTATAGAATCTAAGGTTTGTGTAGCTCTTAGGTCTTTTCCATAACAGATTACGCCTTGGTGCTTGGGGTATTTAGAACCAAAATTTGGCTTAGGGGTATAAGCATAATCATATTTTTCTACATCCAAATCCGGAGAACCAAAAATCTGAAATTGCATTTCTGTGCCCCGACCTGCATTTATAGTGGTACCTTCAAAAAAGCCAAGACTTGGGTATAAATTAATAGAAATATCGTTAGGTAAATTAGGGGATGGTCTTATGGGGAGGCTATAAGGGGCGGTATGGGTATAGTTTTTAACAGGGACAATGTGTATTTCACAGCTTAAATTTTCTCCAAGCCAACCTTCTCCATTTATCATTTTTGCATACTCTGCTATAGTCATGGCATGTACTAAGGGTATAGGGTGCACCCCTACAAAACTTGAATGCTCAGGCTCTAAAACAGGGCCGTCAATATAATGGGCATTGGGATTAGGACGATCCAATATCAAGACAGGGATATTGTTTTCTGCACAAGCCTGCATCACATAATGCAATGTAGATATATATGTATAAAAACGTGCTCCTACATCCTGTATATCAAAAACAACGATGTCTATATCAGATAAAGCTTCTTTAGATGGTTTTTTATCTTTACCATATAAAGAAATAACAGGAAGCCCTGTTTTAACGTCTTTTCCGTTTGCAACAAACTCCCCCGCATCTGCTTTGCCCCTAAAACCATGCTCTGGGGCAAACACCTTTTTGATTTTAATATTTCTGGACAATAATGAGTCTACCAAATGAACATAGTTTTGATTGGTAATACTATCTTTAAAAATAACCGAAGTTTGATTGCCTACAATAGCAACCTTTTTATTTTCTAAAAAAGGAATATACAAACTTGTTATATTGGCTCCAACTATAATAGGTTTTACTGTTTTTATAGTATCTTGAACAATATAAGTAGTAGATATAGGTTTCTTTATTTCTAAAGAAGAAGCAGGAGAATTACTTTTTATTCCATTTACACAAGAAATAAAAATCAGGAAAAGGAATAAAAATGTATTTTTGAATGCATTTCTAATAAAAACCATAGATAAGCTTGAATTTCGAGTATTTTATAGCCAAACGCCTTATCAAAGGTAAGGAACATAAGAGTAGTATTTCTACTCCAATCATAAAAATTGCAATTTTTGCAATAGCTATAGGTATGATTATGATGCTTATTACAGTTGCAACAGGCGTAGGGTTACAACGCAAAATAAGAGAAAAAGTTGCTGCATTTAATGGGCATGTGCTAATTTCTAGCTTTGATAATAATAGTAGCGTAGAATCCTTGATGCCAATATCCTCTAAACAGGACTTTTATCCAGAATTTTCTAGCGTAAAAGGAGTTGTTCATATACAGGGAGTTGCTACCAAGATGGGACTTATACGTACAGAAAACGATTTTGACGGAGTTGTTGTTAAAGGGGTAGGCAAAGATTATGACTGGAACTTGTTTAAAGAATATCTTGTAGAAGGACAAATACCAGATTTTACATCCAAACTTAACGATGAAATATTATTGTCCTCGCATATTGCAAACCGTTTGGGCTTAAACATAGGAGATAAAGCAATCACTTATTTTTTAAAAAAGAACGCCCAATCTAACTCTAAACCTTTTGTAAGGGCTTTTCATATTGTTGGGATTTATAAATCCGGATTTCAGGATTTTGATGAAACATTTGTTTTTGCAGATATTAGGCATATCATAAAAATGAATAAGTGGCAACCGGATGAGGTAGGTAATTTTGAAGTTTTTTTGGATAATTTTGATCAAATCGACCAGAAAGGAAAAGAAATCTATGAAAATATTCCTTCTACTTTAGATAGCCAGACAATTACTCTTAAATATGCTACTATTTTTGAATGGTTAAAACTATTTGACCTTAATATTATAGGTATAATAGGGATAATTATTTTGGTTGCAGGTATTAATATGATAACAGCTTTGTTGGTTTTGATATTAGAAAGAACTCCTATGATTGGGATATTAAAAGCTTTAGGATCTAATGACTGGAGTATAAGAAAAGTTTTCTTGTATAATGCCGCTTATCTAATATTAATTGGGCTTTTTTGGGGCAATTTAATCGGTATTAGTTTGCTCTTGATCCAGGATTATTATGGTATTGTAAGCCTTAATCCCGAAACTTACTATGTAAGCACCGCGCCTACTTATATAAATATAGGATATGTTTTGTTGCTTAATCTGGGAACAATGCTGTTGTGCATAACAATGCTGCTTATCCCATCGTATATTATTGCCAAAATTTCCCCAACAAAATCCATACGGTTTCAGTAGCTTTTATTGTTTGTTAAAAATTGCCAATCGATAATCAAGATTGTATCTTTGCGTTGCTATAACTTCCTTTTTATAGGACTATTAAAATTGAAAGAGTGAAATACGCAAAAAATATATTAGAAACCATAGGTAATACCCCTTTGGTAAAAATGAATGCGATGGTGAAGGACGTAGATGCTTTGGTATTAGCAAAGTATGAAACCTTTAATCCTGGAAACTCGGTAAAAGACCGTATGGCATTACGAATGATTGAAGATGCAGAAGCAGACGGCAGATTACAACCAGGAGGTACAATTATAGAGGGTACATCTGGTAATACAGGTATGGGATTAGCATTAGTAGCTATTGTAAAAGGGTATAAGCTAATCTGTGTAATGGCAGATAAGCAATCTAAAGAAAAAATGGATATCCTTAGGGCTGTAGGCGCAAAAGTAATGGTTTGTCCAACAAATGTAGAACCCAACGATCCAAGATCGTATTATTCTGTTTCTAAAAGATTAGCAGAAGAAACGCCAAACTCATGGTATGTAAATCAATATGATAACCCCTCTAACGCACAAGCACATTATGAAAGTACAGGACCAGAGATTTGGGAACAAACAGATGGAAAAGTAACTCATTTTATAGTTGGAGTAGGAACAGGAGGAACTATATCCGGAGTAGGAAAATACTTGAAAGAGAAAAACCCCAATATTAAAGTATGGGGAATAGATACCTATGGATCCGTGTTTAAAAAATATCATGAAACAGGAATTTTTGATGAAAACGAAATATATTCGTATATCACAGAGGGTATAGGGGAAGATATTTTACCAAAAAATGTAGATTTTTCAGTTATAGATGGGTTTACCAAAGTAACAGATAAAGATGCAGCTGTCTATACTCAAAAATTAGCAAAAGAAGAGGGGATGTTTCTTGGCAATAGTGCGGGAGCAGCAATAAAAGGATTGTTGCAACTCAAAGAACATTTTACCAAAGATGATGTTGTGGTTATTTTGTTTCACGATCATGGTAGTAGATATGTGGGCAAAATGTTTAATGATGATTGGATGCGCGAAAGGGGTTTTCTGGAAGAAGAAGCATATACAGCAAATGATTTGGTGAAAAACCATATAGAAAAACCTTTGATTACTGTAAAAACAGAAGAACTGGTATCTCATGCTATTGAACGTATGCGCAAGTTTCAGATCTCGCAAATACCAGTAGTAGATAGCGAAGGTTTTGTTGGATCAGTAGACGAAAGCGCTTTATTTACTGCTTTTTTGGAAGATAAAAATATGGATAGCACACCAATTAAAGATGTTATGAAAGATCCGTACCCAATTGTAAATGCTAAAACTTCTCTGGATGAAATATCCAGACTTATCAAAAATGGAAACCCTGCGGTTTTAGTAGCTTTAGAAAATGGAAAACACCATATTATTACCAAATATGATGTTATTAGCCATATAAAATAATTTCTTATATTTATATATAAATTAACCCCTCTATTGATTTTCGTCAATAAAGGGGTTGTTTTTATTATCTTGTTTTTACAGGTTCTGTTAAAATAAATTTAAAGGGAAAAAAGGATAACAGTATGTATAAATATTCATTTGATTGTTCAGATATCGACAAGTTAAGAGACTATTTTAGATCACAATTAGATCCAAATGGCTCTTCAGATAAAATTTATTTTCCTCCAGAAATCGGAGAAGGGTATTTGTTATATTATAAAATATCGCCAGAAGTGTTTCTTTTTATTAATAATTATAAAGCCAATGCAGATATAGAATACATAAGGAAACCATGTGAAGAGAAAGATATTATACTGCATTTTAGGAAATATGCACTGGATCATCAATTACAAAAAAATCATATAGTAAGCAAGTATTCATACAGTTATACTCCTGGTAATATGAGATGTATGGATGCCAGACAAGGAGAGCAGATTTTTATACCTAAAGGAGCAGAGGTAAAGTCGGTTATGATAGTACTAAAAAAATCCTATACAAAACCTTACTTTATGAAAAATAATGATCTGGCAGAAAGGCTGGATAGTTATATCAGACATTCTCATCAAGACATCAATAAATTTTATCTTTCTTATAAGCAATCTAATCTTTTTGACCAGATAGCACAACCAAATATAAATAAAATAGAAAATTATCTGTACTATATAGCCAGAGGTATTCGATTATTAGAAACTTTTTGGAAAGATGTGCTTCGATGGGGGTCAGATAGTAATCCTTTTAATATTAACTGCGGTCAGGTTGGTAGTATCTACAGGGTAAGTGACTATCTTAAAAATAATTTAAGAGAACCTTTTTTAGGAGTAGACCAACTAGCAGCAATGGCAAATATGAGCCGGACTAATTTTTTTAGCATGTTTAAAGAAATTCATGACCAGACTCCGTTAGAGTTTTTCAATAATAAAAAACTCGAAATTTCATATAATATGATAATCGGAGAGGGATTATCTATAAAAGAAGTAATGAATGCCTTAAATTATTCTAACTCCTCAAAATTTAGAAAAGCTTTCTTTAATAAGTTTGATATTTATCCGGATGTCAATTAGTTACCTTGTATAATCAAATTAGGCAATGGTTTTAAAAATAATGATGGTCATCAAAAAAATGACAACCATCAATAACCTAACACAAACTCAACTTAGCTTAGGGTTTTAATCTTAATATTTTTTAGTGAATTAATTTTCCCCATTAATTCTGGTAACAAAGTAATGAAATGAAATGGTTGTTTCTTGTTCCATTAATACATAAAATATTACCGATAGTACATTTTTACATGTAATTAACTTTATTTTAAGAAAAATACGCAAAAATCATACTATTTGTATGGTAATAGTTGTGCTTTTTTTACGGTTGTTTTTGTTTTCTAAGTATTTTGATGTGGTATAACCAGACTGGATTCCCAACTTTATGTTAAAGGTTTTTTGTCTAAAATTTTCAGGAATATTTCAGGTTCAGGTCTTACTCTGTAATTGTTGGTAAGATCTGCAAAGAGGATCTTTCCTTTTTTATCGGTTATTATTACGGTAGGCATTACAGTATCACTATCATAACCTAATATTTGCAAGCCCATTGGTAATCCATTGCGAGAAAAGATTTGTAATTGTTTGGCTACTTTGTTTCCTTCATCCACTAAATAGTTGAATTCTAGTTCAAATTTCTTTGCCAAAGATTTAGTGTGCCCGTGGGGCTGTGGACTTATAAGGACTATGTTTACATTTCTTTTTGCTAGTTCTTTATATTGAGAAACAATTTCTTGGATTTGTGCCATGCACAAAGGGCACCAATTACCGCGATAGAATAAAAAAATAGAGGGATTGCCTAAAAAAACAGATGTATTTACTTTATTTTTTTCAGGATCTTGTAATTCAAGATAAGGTAATGTGTTTCCTGTTTTTATAATGGCATTTATATTTCTGTTATCAAAAAAGGAATACCATTTTAAATACAATATCCAGCTTAAAAACAAACTAATACCGGGTAAAGATCCATTTATATCCTTTTCTAAAATACCGCCAAAAATTATACTTATCAAGAATCCAATTGCAATGGGCAAAGTAAATACTTTTAAATTAGTATCTGTTCTGGCAACTTTTCTTACAAAAAGAGAAATAAAAAAGGTAGCAATTGTAAAAGAAAGGATTAATCGTCCTATATACCTATAAGAGATACCTTTATCTAACAAATGCAGCGCACTGTCCAGAGTATAGTATAAAGAGAGTATAGGGAAAACGGATATAAAAACAGATTTTAAAATTGCTTTCATTTTGATGTAGGTTATTTTTGGTTTGGTCAATAATTTCAACAAGAACTTACAAGGTTCAAAAGAAATTTAGTACTTTCATGAACAATTAAAATACTAGTTATTATAGTTCTCTATCCTACCCAAGACTATATAACATAGTTGTACCTGTTTAATACAGGTAGATCTAAATAATAATCAAACAAGATATTTACAAATGACCGAAGATTTCCTTCAGTACTTATGGAAACATAAAAAATTTGATATTACCAGGCTTAAAACTACAAGACAAGAAGATTTGAAGCTTCAGGATGTAGGAATACATAATACAGATAATCCCGGGCCGGATTTTTTTAATGCATTACTCATTATCCATGGTCAAAAATGGGCAGGAAACGTTGAAATACATAATAAATCCAGTGATTGGTATGCTCATAATCATGAAAATGATTCAGCGTATGATAATGTGATTCTCCATGTGGTTTGGGAAGATAATATGGATATTTTCAGAAAAGATAATTCTGTTATACCTACTTTGCAACTCAAAGATTATATAGCCCAGGATTTGCTGATCCGGTATGAAAAAATGTTTCAGGAAAACACACAAAAATGGATTAAATGTGAAAAACAATTGCCCGAAATTTCAAGTTTTATACTCCTCAATTGGCAAGAAAGACTCTATCTGGAAAGATTAGAACAAAAATCAATTTTTATATTAAAACTATTAAAGGATTCTGCAAATGATTGGGAAGCGACTTTGTTTAAGCTGTTAAGTAAAAACTTTGGGCTCAAAGTAAATGGAGATGCTTTTTTTAGTCTTGCAAATTCTATAAATTTTTCAATTATAAGAAAATGTAGCAATAATCAGGTAGAATTAGAAGCATTACTTTTTGGACAGGCAGGTTTTTTAGAAAATGATATAGAAACCCTGTATAGTTCTGAGTTAAAAAAAGAATATCATTTTTTAAAAAATAAATTCCAATTATACAATGATGGGGTTTTACCATTTCATTTTTTTAGGCTCAGGCCCTCTAATTTCCCAACGATAAGGTTGTCACAGTTTGCTATGTTATATTTTAAAACCCCTCAGTTATTTGATGAGGTTATAAAAACAAAGGATATTAATAGATTTTATAAGCTTTTTGGAGTGCATACAAGTAGCTTTTGGGAAAATCACTATACTTTTGAAAAAGAATCGAAAACAAGAAAAAAGAGGATAACAAAAGGATTTGTTGACCTGTTATTGATTAATACAATTATCCCTTTAAAATTTATGTATACAAGAAGTCTGGGAAAAGATCCGGAAGAAGAAATGCTGGAATTAATTTCGCAATTATCCTATGAAAAGAATGGTATTATTGATAATTTTAAGAAATTAAAAGTACCTGTTGAAAATGCAATGCATTCACAAGCATTAATACAACTTAAAAATAAATATTGTGACAAAAAAGCATGCCTGAAATGCGCAATAGGAAATAAATTGTTAAGTGGAGATTAAAATTTGGTTTAATATAATTATTTTGCAGGATGTTTTATAACCTGAGACAATTTTTAGAACGTAACGGATTTTATGTATCTTCCAGACTAGCAGATAGACTTGGGATGCGGGCAAAAAATGTACGCTTATTTTTTATTTATTTAACATTTGCAACCGTAGGTTTAGGTTTTGTACTATATCTTAATATAGCATTTTGGTTAAAAATAAAAGATTTGATATATACAAAACGAACTTCTGTATTTGACTTATGATAAAATTTTTTAACCAAGGCAGGCAAAAGGTATATATCGCCATAATTTTATTGATTATAGTAATCAGTATTGGGGTAATAGGATTTCGGTATTTTTCAAACTATTCATGGATAAATGCCTTGTATATGACTGTTATTACCATGTCTACAGTTGGTTTTAGTGAGGTACAGCCCCTGGATGATAATGCTAAACTATTTACAATATTTCTAATAGCAACAAGTGTATCTATATTTGCATATTCTGTATCTGTAATTACAGAATATATTATAAGTAAAAACGATCCTAAAAAAGCACAATATCGAAAAACACAAAAAATGATAGACAAACTTGATAATCATATAATTATAGTCGGGTATGGTCGTAATGGTAAACAATCGGCAGTTAAGCTGTTAGCGTATGATAAACCTTTTATTATCATAGAAAAAGACATGGATGTTATAGAAAAACACCAAAGTGACCAATTATTATTTCTTAATGGTAATGCAACAGAAGATGGGGTTTTGATACAGGCAGGAATCAAAAACGCTGCATGTTTGATCTGTACTTTGCCAGAAGACGCAGATAATTTATTTATAGTACTATCAGCAAGACAAATAAACAAAGACCTAAAAATAATAAGCAGGGCTTCTCAAGATGCCTCTTATAAAAAAATACGATTGGCAGGAGCAGATAATGTAATTATGCCAGACCGCATAGGAGGGGATCACATGGCATCCTTGGTTGTAGTTCCTGATTTGATAGAGTTTTTGGATAACCTTTCGATAGTAGGTAAAAAATCTATTAATATTGAAGAGGTCTCTTTCGAGGATATGTTTGATGATAAAAAAGAGAGAACTATTCTTAATATCGATATGAGATCAAGAACAGGATGTACCATCATAGGATATAAATCCCCCGAAGGAGAATATATTGTAAACCCGGAAACTAATACTGTATTAAGACCAGGGTCTAAAGTAGTGGTTCTTGGTCGTCCGGAACAAATTAATCTCTTAAATAAAGAATTTAATATTTAGTAATTTAAAAACATTTAACCTTTAAAAAATTGTAAACAAAGGTTTTTTTTAGCATCTTGCTCACTCTTAACAATTAAATTCAATTAATTCACAAAATCATGAAGAGAACTCTTCTTTCAATTTTAGTATTTACAATTCCATTTTTAACATTTGCACAAGAGACTACAGAAAAAGGGCTCGATAAAAAAATTGACGAAGCTTTTAAGCCAGTTTCAGATTTTTTTTCAAATGTAATCTTCTTCGAAGTCTTTAGTGGAGCTCCCTTTGTTATAGTGTTGCTGGTTTTAAGTGCATTGTTTTTTACTATTTATTTTGGCTTCCCTAATGTTAGATATTTTGGAAAAGCAATTAATGTGGTACGAGGAAAATATGATAATGTAGAAGGACATGGTATAGAAGGTAATCCACAAGTTAGTGTAGTAGACGGGGATGTAAGAGATACTATAAGGGATGAGTCTAAAGAAGGAGAGGTTTCTCATTTTCAGGCACTAGCTACAGCTGTTTCGGGAACCGTTGGTAATGGTAATATAGCCGGAGTTGCACTAGCAATTGCACTTGGAGGACCCGGGGCAACATTTTGGATGATTGTTTGTGGATTATTAGGTATGTCTACAAAGTTTGTAGAATGTACACTTGGAGTACAATACAGAGATGTGGGAGAAGATGGTACGGTATATGGCGGGCCAATGTATTATTTAAGTAAAGGGCTTAAGGATAAGGGTTTTAAAACATTAGGAAAAGTTGCGGCAGCTGTATTTGCTGTGTTTTGTATTGGAGGTTCTTTTGGGGGTGGTAACGCAGCTCAATCTAATCAGGCAACAATAGTTTTAAAAGAATTGATGGGGTTTGAGAGTACTGGAGCAGGATTCTGGATAGGGGTTTCGTTAGCTTTTCTGGTAGGTATTATTATTATCGGAGGGATTAAACGTATAGCTTCTGTAACAGAAAAAGTAGTTCCTTTTATGGCTATAATGTATTTAGCAGCATGTATATATATCATTTTTATTAACTTTTCTTTAATAGATGATGCTATTGGTTTAATTGTTGAAGAAGCATTTAACCCTACGGCAATAGGAGTAGGAAGCCTTATAGGGGTTTTGTTGGTTGGGTTTAAAAGAGCCGCATTCTCTAATGAAGCAGGTGCAGGATCAGCATCTATTGCGCATTCTGCAGTAAAAACAAAATATTCAGCTAGCGAAGGACTTGTTGCATTGTTAGAACCTTTTATCGATACAGTAGTAATATGTACGATGACAGCTTTGGTAATTGTTATTTTTAACTTTGGAGGAGCTTTTGAATATGGAGGAGATGGTTCTGGAGCAGTTTTAATTGATGGTGTTCCTTATGAAGGAGCAGGGATCACTTCTATGGCATTTGCACAATACATACCATATTCTAATGTGTTTTTAACTATAGCAGTGGTATTATTTGCAGTATCTACAATGATATCCTGGTCTTATTATGGATTACAATCCTGGAAATTTTTATTTGGAAGAGGTAAAGCCGCAGATTTAACTTATAAACTATTGTTTTTGACTTTTGTAATAATAGGAGCAGCAGCAAGTATGAGTTCTATCTGGGCATTCTCTGATGCTATGATTTTTGCAATGGTGTTTCCTAATATGATAGGATTGTTTTTCTTGTTTCCTGTAGTTAAAGAACAATTAAAAAGATATTTTGATGCAATTAAAGCATCAAGAGAATAGAGAAAATAACTTTTATGAATACTATAAAATCCTGTTTCGAGATACACTCACGTTTTCGAAATGGGATTTTTCTTTTGTCAATGATATTATTTACCATTATAATTGGATATTTCTTTTATTCAAAAAAGGTAGTTCCAAAATCTAATCTAGCTGAATTGGAAGAGTTTCAAAAGCAAATAGACTCTATAAAAAGATATGATGAAAGATATAAAAAGCAATATGAATTAAAAGCTTTTAATCCTAATTTTATCTCAGATTATAAAGGGTATGTACTAGGACTTTCCCCAAAAGAATTAGATAGGCTTTATTCTTATCGAAGTCAGGGTAAATGGATTAATTCTGTTTCAGAATTTAAAAAAGTAACCCAGATTTCAGATTCTTTATTAACCATTATTTCACCTTTGTTTAAATTCCCAGAGTGGAAAAAGAATAACAACAATACAAAAGTATTTTCAAAAAAGAAAAGCTTTGCCAAATCATACTCTCAAAAAAAAGATTTAAACACAATATTAGCTAAAGATCTTCAGGAAGAAGCTAAGATCCCCGATTTTATAGCAGTAAGAATAATTAAATACCGTGATAAAATTGGTGGATTTGTAGACGACATTCAGCTTAAAGATATTACAGGATTATATGATAATCAAAGAAACAATATACTGTCGTTATTTGCCGTTAAAACGCCAAAAAAAATAAAAAAATTAAGTGTTAATAGAGCATCTGTTAAAGAATTAATAGAAATACCATACTTTGATTTTGAGCTGGCATTAGATATCAAAAGTTTTATTAAGGATAATGGCGATATTTCTAATTTTGATGAATTGGTAAAAATCAAAGGGTTTTCTATAGAAAAAATAGATAGAATAAAGTTATATTTGACAATAGATTAATAATCGTAAAAAAATTGCTGTGAATATTGATAAATCTTTAATTAATTATAAATAAACTCGTTTTGAGTTTATTGCTTATGTGAAAAGTCATAAAGCACAGTAATATGTTAGCTAAACAAAACTCAAGTTACCATAATGAATAGTATGTATTTTACAGAAGAACACGAATTATTTAGACAAAGTCTTAAAGAATTTCTCAAAAAAGAAGTTACACCACATATAGAGAAGTGGGAAAAAACCGGAGATATAGACCGTTTTATCTGGGGGAAATTCGGAGAGATGGGATATTTTGGGATTGCTTACCCAGAGGAGTATGGGGGGCTGGAATTAGATCTCTTTTATACTGTTATTTTTTTAGAAGAATTGCAAAAAATTAATTCCGGGGGTTTTGCCGCAGCAATGTGGGCACATGCATATTTGGCAATGACCCATATTAATAAAGAAGGAGACCACAGAATAAAAGAAACATACTTAAGACCTAGTATATCTGGTGATAAAATAGGTTGTTTGTGTATAACAGAACCATTTGGAGGGTCTGATGTTGCAGGAATGAGAACTACAGCAGTTAAGGATGGAGATCATTATGTAATTAATGGATCAAAAACTTTTATTACTAATGGAGTATACAGCGATTATTTGGTAATTGCAGCAAAAACAAATCCAGAATATGGTAATAAAGGAATAAGTATTTTTGTTGTAGATAGGGACACCCAGGGGATATCTGCTACAAAACTTGATAAATTAGGATGGAAAGCTTCAGATACCGGAGAGATAGCTTTTGACAATGTTAGGATTCCTCTTCATAATCTTATGGGAGAAGAAAACAAAGGGTTCTCATATATTATGCAGCATTTTGCTTTAGAGAGATTGATTATGGGGGTAAATGCCCATGCACGTGCAGAATATGCATTAGATTATGTAATAGAATATATGTCGCAAAGAGAAGCGTTTGGAAGAACAATTGATAAATTTCAGGCATTACGACACACAGTTGCAGATATAGCAAGCGAAGTAGAAATGTGTAAAGAATTTAATTACTCTATAGCCAAAAGACTTAACGATGGTCAATATGTAGTAAAAGAAGCAAGTATGTCAAAGCTGCTCTCTACAAAAATGGCAGACAAAGCAATATATAAATGCCTTCAATTGTTGGGTGGATATGGATATATGGAGGACTATCCAATGGCAAGATTGTTTAGAGATAGTAGATTAGGTCCTATAGGAGGAGGAACTTCAGAAATATTAAGAGAAATAATAGCAAAAATAGTTATTGATAAAAAAGAATATAAGCCAGCAACAGAATAGCGGGTATAATTATATGATTTTTTGTAAAATATTGAAAATAACTATATACCGGGTATTTTGCTGATTATTTATTTAATACAGAAATCCAGGGCTCGATAATTTTTCTTTTTTGATTGAAGCTTAAAAAACAACCAATTCTGTAGTTTAAGTACAGTTAAAAAATGAGTAAACTATAATATTTAAAATAATATATAAAAAACTTTGAAGATGTTAGTTTTATAGTATCTTTGCAAACTAAAATTATTTCTAAAGAAAGGAGGTGCCACTATGTTAATTATACCAGTTAAAGACGGAGAAAATATAGATAGAGCGTTAAAGCGTTTTAAAAGAAAATTTGATCGAACAGGAACGATGCGTCAACTTCGTAAACGCCAAGCTTTTTTAAAGCCTTCTGTTGAAAGAAGAGCGCAAGTTCAAAAAGCGCAATACATTCAACATTTAAGAGATCAAGAAGAAATTTAAAAATAAATAACGTTATCTGTTATGTATGTTTCTTGTTAAAGAAGCCAGATACCGTTTTTAATATAAATTTTAACCGTTAGAAAATCAAAAGTTTTATACTTTTGTTGTCTAACGGTTTTTTTTTATGTTTATTTCTGAGTTTACCGAGTACCTGCTTTTTGAAAAACAATATTCTAAACATACAGTAGTGGCGTATGAAGCCGATTTAAAATCTTTTTTAGAGTTTTATCAAGCAGAGTACGGTGCTGTAAGAATACAAGAGGCTAATTACCCGCAAATTCGTTTCTGGATAGTAAAGCTTGTTAATGAGGGAGTTACTAATCGAACTATTAACAGAAAAGTATCTTCACTTAAGACCTACTATAAGTTTTTGCTTAAAATAGAAGAAATAGATAAAAATCCTTTGGTAAAACACCAGGCTTTAAAAGTGTCAAAAAAACTTCAGGTTCCTTTTTCTACGCAAGAGGTAGAGGACGTTTTGTTAAGTCTCACAGATGATCAGGATTTTGAAAGCATAAGAGACAGGTTGATTGTTGAGCTTTTTTATGCTACAGGAATACGTAGGATTGAATTAGTGGATCTTAAGCTTTCAGATGTAGATATGAGTAAAGGGCAGATAAAAGTATTGGGAAAACGTAACAAAGAAAGATATTTACCACTTCTTTCTTCTGTTCGGGAAACTGTAAGAAAATATATAGAAGCAAGAGAGATTTTGGAAACGGAGGGAACCCCCTTTTTGTTTTTGACAAAAAAAGGAGTTAAAATATATGAAACACTTGTGTATCGTATCATAAATAGCTATTTTAGTAAGGCATCTTCAAAAGTAAAAAAGAGTCCGCATATACTTAGGCATTCTTTTGCGACACATTTGCTGAATGAAGGAGCAAACCTAAATGCTGTAAAAGAATTACTTGGTCATTCCAGTTTGGCTGCTACACAAGTGTATACACATCATAGTGTTGCTCAATTGGCTAAAGTGTATGAGCAATCCCATCCAAGGAATAAAAAGTAAGAGATAAGTTGTTTGCTTATTGGTTTTTTCGGCTTTAATTTTTTGTTTAACTAATTAAACTAACAAAATATGAAAGTGAACTTGCAATCCGTAAATTTTAATGTAGATCAAAAGTTGGTGGATTTCACCCAAGCTAAATTAGATAAATTGGAAACTCATTTTAATCGTATAATTCATGCAGATGTTTTTTTGAAAGTAATGAATACAAGTGGTAAAGAAAATAAAATTACAGAAATTTTATTGAGCGTGCCTGGAGATGAGTTTATGATAAAAAAAATCAACAAAAGTTTTGAAGAAGGTGTGGATGAGTGTGTTAGTTCTTTAGAAAGACAATTGAAAAAACGAAAAGAAAAATTAAATACACATTTTTGATTATTTTTTTAAAAAATAGTTTTGCAGAAGAAATAAATTATTATACATTTGCAGTCCGTTAGAAATAGCGGACTTTTTTATGTTCTGAAACATGTTAAAAGCCGATGTAGCTCAGCTGGCTAGAGCAGCTGATTTGTAATCAGCAGGTCGTGGGTTCGAGTCCCTCCATCGGCTCTGAAAAAGTAAGTTTTTTGAAAAAAAAATAAACTTTTTTGATTTAATTTTGAATTGTAAAAAAAATTACTATTTTTGCGCACTCAAAATTCATAAATCAAACATGTGATATATTGAATTTATCAATTGGGGAGATACTCAAGCGGCCAACGAGGGCAGACTGTAAATCTGCTGACTACGTCTTCGCAGGTTCGAATCCTGCTCTCCCCACAATTAGAATTAAAAACTTCAGGAGATTGTTCCAAAGTTTTGAAAAGCGGGAGTAGCTCAGTTGGTAGAGCGTCAGCCTTCCAAGCTGAATGTCGCCGGTTCGAACCCGGTCTCCCGCTCTAAATAGAGCTAATCTCGATGCATTATTAGCATTGGATTTTTAACCTAAATGTAATGATTAATCGGATTTCTTTCTGAAGCTAACGAAAGTGTTCTGATTAATCATTATACTCATTAAAAAGCCGGTGTAGCTCAGGGGTAGAGCGTTTCCTTGGTAAGGAAGAGGTCACGAGTTCAAATCTCGTCATTGGCTCTGAGTTCAGGATTTTAAAATGAACACTAATATATAACTAAGATTAAATAAATTAATTATGGCAAAGGAAACTTTTGATCGTTCCAAACCGCACTTAAATATTGGTACTATTGGACACGTTGATCACGGTAAAACAACTTTAACTGCTGCTATCACAAAAGTATTGGCAGATGCTGGATTTTCTGAAGCAAAATCTTTTGATCAAATCGATAATGCACCAGAAGAAAAAGAAAGAGGGATCACAATTAATACATCTCACGTAGAGTACGCTACAGCAGCTCGTCACTACGCACACGTTGACTGTCCAGGTCACGCCGATTATGTAAAGAACATGGTTACTGGTGCTGCTCAGATGGATGGAGCGATTTTAGTGGTTGCTGCTACAGATGGTCCAATGCCACAAACCCGTGAGCATATCCTTTTAGGAAGACAAGTAGGTATACCTAGAATTGTTGTATTCCTTAATAAAGTGGATATGGTGGATGATGAAGAATTATTAGAACTTGTAGAGATGGAAGTAAGAGATCTTCTTTCTTTTTATGAGTATGATGGGGATAATGGTCCTGTTATTTCTGGTTCTGCACTTGGAGCTCTTAATGGTGAACAAAAATGGGTAGATACTGTGTTAGAATTAATGAAAGCAGTAGATACTTGGATCGAACTTCCTCCTAGAGATGTAGATAAGCCTTTCCTTATGCCAATCGAAGATGTTTTCTCTATTACAGGTCGTGGTACAGTAGCAACAGGACGTATCGAAACTGGAATTGCTAATACCGGAGATCCTGTTGAGATTATTGGTATGGGTGCAGAAAAACTTACTTCTACTATAACTGGTATCGAAATGTTCCGTCAGATCCTTGACAGAGGTGAAGCAGGAGATAACGCAGGTATCTTATTAAGAGGGATTGATAAAACTCAAATCTCTCGTGGTATGGTTATCGTTAAGCCAGGAACTGTAACTCCACATAAAAAATTTAAAGCTGAGGTGTATATCCTTAAAAAAGAAGAAGGTGGACGTCATACACCATTCCATAACAATTACCGTCCTCAGTTCTATGTACGTACAACTGACGTGACAGGAAACATTGCACTTCCTGATGGAGTTGAAATGGTAATGCCAGGAGATAACTTAACAATTACTGTTGAGTTAATTCAGACAATTGCAATGAATGTAGGTCTTCGTTTTGCTATCCGCGAAGGAGGTAGAACAGTAGGTGCTGGTCAGGTTACTGAAATTTTAGAATAATACATTGTAGTATATAAAAGTTAAGGTATTCGTTTTAACGAATACCTTGGCTTTATGTTACGGGTTTAGCTCAGTTGGTAGAGCACTGGTCTCCAAAACCAGGTGTCGTGAGTTCGAGTCTCTCAACCCGTGCAAAATCAGTTAATGATGGTTTGTTATTAACAGATAGTAAATAATGAGTTTTGTTACAAATTTAGAAAGATTGCTTTTTGATTTGTTTAAAAAATATAAATGATGGCTGGACTAGTAAATTACATCGCAGAATCCTATAATGAATTAAAAAATCATGTTACTTGGACTCCTTGGGCCGAAGCACAAAGACTTACTTTAATTGTGATCGTTTTTTCGGTTATTTTTTCTTTAGTTATATGGGGGATTGATACTGCGTTTAGTAATCTTATAGAGTACTATTTTACTTTAGTTAAATCTTAAAAAATTAAAATGGCTGAAGTAGATAATACGAAAAAGTGGTACGTGGTAAGAGCGGTTAGTGGCCAGGAAAATAAAGTAAAAGACTATATAGAGCGAGAAATTGCCCATATGGGACTTGAAGATTATATTTCTCAAATACTTGTTCCTACAGAAAAAGTAGTGCAAATTCGCAATGGAAAAAAAATAAATAAAGAGAGAGTATATTTTCCTGGATATGTTATGATAGAAGCAAACTTATCCGGAGAGATACCTCATATAATCAAATCTATTAATGGAGTAATAGGTTTTCTTGGTGAAGTAAAAGGAGGAGACCCTGTACCTTTAAGGAAATCTGAAATCAATAGAATGTTAGGTAAAGTTGATGAACTTGCTGTTAAAACAGATAATGTTGCTATACCTTACAATGTAGGAGAAACTGTAAAAGTAATAGACGGACCATTTAATGGATTTAATGGAACCGTCGAAAAAGTAAATGAAGAAAAACGTAAACTAGAGGTGATGGTGAAGATTTTTGGCAGAAAAACACCTTTAGAATTAAGTTATATGCAAGTAGAGAAAATATAATAATTGTTACATTATAGATCCAGAATTGTTCTTTTGCTTCCACTTATGGAACAATTCTAATTTAAAATTAGAAAAATGGCTAAAGAGATAGGTAAAGTAGTAAAATTACAAGTGCGTGGAGGAGCGGCAAACCCATCCCCACCAGTTGGTCCTGCTTTAGGTGCTGCCGGAGTAAATATCATGGAATTCTGTAAGCAATTCAATGGTAGAACACAAGATAAAGCTGGTAAAGTACTACCGGTTGTAATTAACGTGTACACAGACAAATCTTTTGATTTTGTTATAAAAACTCCACCAGCAGCTGTTCAGATACTGGAAGCAGCAAAACAGAAAAAAGGTTCTGGAGAGCCTAATCGTAAAAAAGTAGCAAGTGTTACTTGGGATCAAGTTCGTACTATAGCAGAAGACAAAATGCAAGATTTGAATGCGTTTACTATAGAGTCTGCTATGAAAATGATTGCCGGTACTGCTCGTTCAATGGGTGTAACTGTAAAAGGACAAGCTCCTTTTTAATCCAAAAAATTTTACAAAATGGCAAAAGTAACCAAAAAGCAAAAAGAAGCAAACGCTAAAATCGATAAGAATAAAGCGTATTCATTAAATGAAGCTTCAGCTTTAGTAAAAGAAATAACAAGCACAAATTTTGATGCCTCTGTTGATATCGCTGTTCGTTTAAATGTAGATCCACGTAAAGCAAATCAAATGGTACGAGGGGTTGTAACATTACCTCACGGAACAGGAAAAGATGTCAAAGTATTGGCATTGGTAACACCAGATAAAGAAGCAGAAGCTAAAGAAGCTGGTGCTGATTTTGTTGGGCTTGATGAATATCTTGATAAAATTAAAAACGGTTGGACAGATGTTGATGTAATCATCACTATGCCAAGCGTTATGGGTAAATTAGGACCATTAGGTAGAGTATTAGGACCTCGTGGATTAATGCCTAACCCAAAAACAGGAACTGTAACAATGGATGTAGCAAAAGCTGTATCTGACGTTAAAGCTGGTAAAATTGATTTTAAAGTAGATAAAACTGGTATTATTCATGCATCTATCGGAAAATGTTCTTTTGAAGCCGAAAAACTTGCAGGTAATGCTAAAGAATTAATAACAACATTAGTAAAGTTAAAACCACAGGCAGCTAAAGGAGTATATATAAAATCTATTTATATGTCTTCTACCATGAGCCCTGGAGTCGAAGTTGATTCTAAAAGCTTTGCTGGGTAATTAAGATAAACCATTATGACAAGAGAAGAAAAATCATTGGTAATTGAAGACTTAACTGCTCAGCTTGCTGAAAATTCTATTATTTATTTAGCAGATATTTCAGGGCTTAATGCAGGAACAACTTCAAACTTACGTAGAGCTTGTTACAAAGCAAACGTATCATTAAAAGTAGTTAAAAACACACTCCTTGCTAAAGCAATGGAGAATTCAGATAAGGATTTTGGAAATTTACCAAGTGTATTAAAAGGTAATACTTCCATATTATTTGCTGAAACCAGTAATGCACCCGCAAAAATTATTAAAGAATTTCGTAAGAAATCTGATAAACCTTTATTAAAAGGAGCTTTTGTAGAAGAAGCAGTATTTGTTGGTGACGAAAACTTAGATGCTTTAGTTAATATTAAGTCTAAAGAAGAAGTTATCGGAGATATTATTGGTCTGTTACAGTCTCCTGCTAAGAATGTAGTTTCTGCATTAAAATCAGGTGGAGGTAAATTAGCTGGTATCCTTAAAACATTATCCGAAAAAGAAGGATAATCATTGTAGTGCACGCACTTTTTAACAAATTATATTTCATTAAAAAAATTATTTAAAACGATAGAAAATGGCAGATTTAAAAGATTTCGCAGAACAATTAGTTAACTTAACAGTAAAAGAAGTTAATGAACTAGCTGGTATATTAAAAGAAGAATATGGTATCGAGCCTGCTGCTGCTGCGGTAGCTGTAGCTGCTGGTGCTGTTGGTGGAGGTGAAGCTGTAGAAGAACAATCAGAATTTGATGTAATACTTAAAGCTGCAGGTGCTTCCAAATTAGCAGTTGTAAAATTAGTAAAAGAACTTACTGGTCTTGGACTTAAAGATGCAAAAGAATTAGTTGATGGAGCTCCTAAAGCAGTAAAAGAAGGAATCGCTAAAGATGAGGCTGAAGCTCTTAAAGCTCAATTAGAAGAGGCTGGAGCTGAGGTTGAGCTTAAATAAGCTTACCATATATTGACATATAGGTTTAGACCCAGAGAATAATCTCTGTGGTCTAAACCGTTTTGCGTATATAAACACTAAGTGTTAAAATACGCACCTTTTTTAAATTTTAATTTAATTCCGTCCATTGATGTTAGCAACGCAAACTGAAAGATTGAATTTCTCTTCTGTAAAGAATAGACCTGATTATCCTGACTTCCTCGATATTCAGATCAAATCCTTTCAGGATTTCTTTCAATTAGAAACAAAATCTGAAGAAAGAGGAAACGAAGGTCTATATAATACCTTCATGGAAAACTTCCCGATTACGGATACTCGTAATCAATTTGTATTAGAATTTTTAGATTATTTTGTAGATCCGCCAAGATATGATCTTCAAGAGTGTATAGAAAGAGGTCTTACCTATAGTGTGCCATTAAAAGCACGTCTAAAATTATTCTGTACAGACCCAGAACACGAAGATTTTGAGACTATTGTTCAGGATGTGTATCTAGGTACAATTCCTTACATGACACCTAGTGGTACTTTTTGTATTAATGGTGCAGAACGTGTGGTAGTATCTCAATTGCACCGTTCTCCGGGGGTATTCTTTGGACAATCATTTCATGCAAATGGAACCAAATTGTATTCAGCCAGAGTAATTCCTTTTAAAGGTTCTTGGATAGAATTTGCTACCGATATTAATAGCGTAATGTATGCTTATATCGATAGAAAGAAAAAATTACCAGTAACAACCCTTTTTAGAGCTATTGGTTTTGAAAGGGACAAAGATATTTTAGAAATATTTGATCTTGCTGAAGAAGTAAAAGTTTCTAAATCTGGATTAAAGAAAGTTTTAGGGCGTAAATTGGCTGCTCGTGTATTAAATACCTGGCATGAAGATTTCGTAGATGAAGATACCGGAGAAGTAGTATCTATTGAACGTAATGAAATCGTTTTGGATAGAGATACTATTTTGGATAAAGATCATTTAGATGAGATTATAGACTCTGGAGCAAAAGCTATATTATTACATAAAGAAGACAATCAAAAAGGAGATTATGCAATTATTCATAATACCTTGCAAAAAGATCCTACCAATTCAGAAAAAGAAGCGGTAGAACACATATATCGACAATTACGTAATGCAGAACCGCCAGATGAAGAGACTGCAAGAGGTATTATAGATAAATTATTCTTTTCTGATCAACGCTACAATCTTGGAGAAGTAGGGCGTTATAGAATGAATAAAAAATTAGGGCTTGATATTGCAATGGATAAGCAAGTACTTACCAAAGAAGATATCATTACCATTATAAAATATTTAATCGAATTAATTAATTCTAAAGCTGAAATTGATGATATTGATCACCTTTCTAACCGTCGTGTAAGAACTGTAGGAGAGCAATTATCACAACAGTTTGGAGTTGGTTTGGCACGTATGGCACGTACCATACGGGAACGTATGAACGTTAGAGATAATGAAGTCTTTACACCTATTGACTTGATTAACGCTAAAACTCTATCTTCTGTGATTAATTCATTTTTTGGGACAAACCAGTTATCTCAATTTATGGATCAAACAAATCCATTAGCAGAGATTACTCATAAGCGAAGACTTTCGGCATT
Source organism: Aquimarina sp. (assembly GCF_977115655.1). Lineage (NCBI taxonomy): Bacteria > Pseudomonadati > Bacteroidota > Flavobacteriia > Flavobacteriales > Flavobacteriaceae > Aquimarina > Aquimarina sp. The sequence goes on along the minus strand of NZ_CDSBKO010000061.1, from coordinate 7,400 downwards.
AGGGCCAGGAGGTTTATCCAGAGAGCGTGCAGGTTTTGAAGTACGAGATGTACACTATACACATTATGGTCGTTTATGTCCTATCGAAACCCCGGAAGGTCCAAATATTGGATTAATATCCTCTTTAGCAGTTTTTGCAAAAGTGAATTCTATGGGGTTCTTAGAAACACCATATCGTAAAGTTACAGATGGTAAAGTCGATATAGGAGAGTTTAGATATTTGAGCGCAGAAGAAGAAGAAGAAAAACTGATAGCTCAGGCAAATATTCCTATGACAGATGAAGGAAATATTACTGCCGATAAAGTAATCGCTAGAATGGAAGGAGATTTTCCGGTAATCGATCCGGTAAATGTTAATTATGCCGATGTAGCTCCTAATCAAATTGCCTCTATTTCGGCATCACTAATTCCATTCTTGGAACACGATGATGCAAACCGTGCTTTGATGGGATCAAACATGATGCGCCAGGCTGTACCTTTATTAAGAGTGGATGCTCCAATTGTAGGAACAGGATTAGAGCGCCAGGTAGCTTCAGATTCAAGAGTGTTAATTAATGCAGAAGGAGAAGGAGTGGTTGAGTATGTTGATGCTCAAAAGATTACCATAAAATACGATAGAACTGAGGAAGAGAGAATGGTAAGCTTTGATAGTGATTCTAAAACATACGAGTTAATAAAATTCCGTAAAACAAATCAGGGTACCAATATTAACCTAAAACCTATTGTTAGCGTAGGAGATCGTGTTAAAAAAGGACAAGTTCTATGTCAGGGGTACGCTACAGAAAAAGGAGAACTAGCTCTTGGTAGAAATATGAAAGTAGCTTTTATGCCTTGGAAAGGGTATAATTTTGAGGATGCGATCGTTATTTCTGAAAAAGTAGTAAGAGAAGATATTTTTACATCTATTCATATAGATGAATATTCTTTGGAAGTTAGAGATACCAAATTAGGTAATGAAGAATTAACTAATGATATCCCTAATGTTTCAGAAGAAGCTACTAAAGATCTGGATGAGAACGGAATGATTAGGGTTGGTGCAGAGATTAAACCAGGAGATATTCTTATAGGAAAAATCACTCCAAAAGGAGAAAGTGATCCTACCCCTGAAGAAAAATTATTAAGGGCTATCTTTGGAGATAAAGCCGGGGACGTTAAAGATGCTTCGTTAAAAGCTTCTCCTTCCCTGCATGGTGTTGTAATTGATAAAAAATTATTTGCACGTGCTATAAAGGATAAAAGAAAACGTTCTCAGGATAAAGAAGATATCGAAATTCTGGAGCGATCTTATGATACCAAATTTGAGTTGTTAAAAAATGATTTAGTAGATAAATTATTTGCTATCGTTGGTGGAAAAACTTCTCAGGGTGTTATGAATGATCTTGGAGAAGAAGTACTTCCCAGAGGTAAAAAGTATACTCAAAAAATGCTTAATAGTGTAGATGATTATGCTCACCTTACTAAAGGAGTATGGACTACCGATGATAATCTGAACAGTATGGTTGCGGATCTTATCCATAACTATAAGATTAAAGAAAATGATTTACAAGGAAATCTGCGAAGAGAGAAATTTACAATTTCTGTTGGAGATGAATTACCTTCAGGAATCATAAAACTAGCTAAAGTTTACATAGCAAAAAAACGTAAACTAAAAGTAGGGGATAAAATGGCAGGGCGACATGGTAACAAAGGTATTGTTGCTCGTATCGTAAGAGAAGAAGATATGCCATTTCTGGAAGACGGAACACCAGTTGATATAGTGTTAAACCCACTTGGGGTACCATCTCGTATGAATATTGGGCAGATTTATGAAACGGTACTTGGTTGGGCCGGGCAAAAATTAGGCAGAAAATTTGCTACCCCGATTTTTGATGGTGCTTCTTTGGATCAAATTAATGAATTAACCGATGAAGCAGGAATCCCAAGATTTGGACATACGTACTTATATGACGGAGGAACGGGAGATCGTTTTCACCAACCTGCTACAGTAGGCGTAATATATATGCTTAAACTTGGTCACATGGTTGATGATAAAATGCACGCACGTTCCATTGGTCCATATTCATTGATTACTCAGCAACCACTTGGTGGTAAAGCACAATTTGGAGGTCAACGTTTTGGAGAAATGGAGGTATGGGCATTAGAAGCTTATGGTGCTTCTGCAACCTTACGTGAGATATTGACTGTAAAATCTGATGATGTAATAGGAAGAGCAAAAACATACGAAAGTATAGTTAAAGGAGAGCCTATGCCAGAACCAGGATTGCCAGAATCTTTTAATGTATTAATGCACGAATTAAAAGGTCTTGGTCTGGATATCAGATTAGAAGAATAATATTAAAATAACCAAACTGTCCTCCCGGGATTTGTCAAAGGAGGCAGTTTGTGTATCCAATATTATTCAATTTTAAATTACAATAATTCTTTAGCAACCATATATTATGGCAAGAAATAATGATAAGAATACAGTAAAGAGATTTAATAAGATCTCTATAGGTTTAGCATCTCCTGAGTCAATTTTATCGGCGTCACAAGGAGAAGTGCTAAAGCCCGAAACTATCAATTATCGTACTCACAAACCTGAGCGTGATGGTTTGTTCTGTGAGCGTATTTTTGGACCTGTAAAGGACTTTGAATGTGCTTGTGGTAAATATAAAAGAATTCGTTACAAAGGTATTGTTTGTGATCGATGTGGGGTAGAAGTTACCGAAAAGAAAGTGCGTAGAGATCGTGTTGGTCACATTAACCTTGTGGTTCCTGTGGCACATATATGGTATTTCCGTTCTTTACCAAATAAAATAGGATATTTATTAGGCCTTCCTTCTAAGAAATTAGATATGATAATTTACTACGAGCGTTACGTAGTAATCCAGCCTGGTATTGCAAAAAATGAAGAAGGAGAAGCTGTACAAAAGATGGATTTCCTTACCGAAGAAGAATATTTGAATATATTAGATAGTCTTCCTCAAGAAAATCTTTATCTGGATGATACAGACCCTAATAAATTTATTGCAAAAATGGGGGCAGAATGCCTTATCGAAATCCTTAGAAGAATAGATTTAGATGCGTTATCTTACGAATTAAGGCATAAGGCAAATAACGAAACTTCAAAACAACGTAAAACAGAAGCTTTAAAACGCCTTCAGGTTGTAGAATCTTTCCGTGATGCCAATAAAAACAGAGAAAACCTTCCTGAATGGATGGTTCTTAAAGTTGTACCGGTAATTCCGCCAGAATTACGTCCGTTAGTACCATTGGATGGAGGTCGTTTTGCTACCTCAGATTTAAATGATCTGTATCGTCGTGTAATTATACGTAATAACCGTCTAAAGCGTTTGATGGAAATCAAAGCTCCGGAAGTTATTTTACGTAACGAAAAGCGTATGCTTCAGGAATCAGTAGATTCGCTTTTTGATAATACCCGAAAAGCTTCTGCCGTTAAAACAGATTCTAACAGACCATTAAAGTCATTATCCGATTCTTTAAAAGGTAAACAAGGACGTTTCCGTCAAAACTTACTTGGAAAACGTGTGGATTATTCGGCACGTTCGGTAATTGTTGTAGGACCAGAATTAAAATTATTTGAATGTGGTCTTCCAAAAAATATGGCAGCAGAACTTTACAAGCCGTTCGTAATTAGAAAATTGATTGAACGTGGTATTGTAAAAACAGTAAAATCTGCAAAGAAAATAATAGATAGAAAAGAGCCTGTTGTTTGGGATATCTTAGAAAATGTTCTAAAAGGGCACCCGGTTTTGTTAAACCGTGCTCCTACGCTTCACCGTTTGGGTATTCAGGCATTTCAGCCTAAACTTATAGAAGGTAAAGCAATACAGTTACACCCATTAGTTTGTACTGCATTTAATGCGGATTTTGATGGGGATCAAATGGCAGTACACTTACCATTGGGACCAGAAGCAATTTTAGAAGCACAATTGTTGATGTTGGCATCACACAATATTCTTAACCCAGCAAATGGATCTCCTGTAACAGTTCCTTCTCAGGATATGGTACTGGGTCTGTATTATATGACTAAATCCCGTAGATCTACTCCAGAATTAAAAATGGATGGAGAAGATCTTATTTTTTATTCTCCGGAAGAGGTTATTATTGCATATAATGAGAAAAGACTAAACATTAATGCCAATATCAAAGTTCGTACTAAAGATATTAATGAAAATGGAGAGCTGGTAACCAAAATAATAGAAACTACTACAGGTAGGGTTTTATTTAATGAAAAAGTTCCGGAAAAAGCAGGATATATCAACGAGGTTTTGACCAAAAAGTCACTTAGGGACATTATTGGGGATATCTTAAAAGTAACCAGTGTTCCTGAAACTGCAGAGTTTTTGGATGAAATCAAGACTTTAGGATATAATTTTGCATTCCAAGGAGGATTATCTTTCAGTTTGGGGGATATTATTATTCCCGCAGAGAAACATACCATGATTGAAGATGCAAACGCACAGGTAGATAATATCGTTACAAACTATAACATGGGGTTAATTACCAATAACGAACGTTATAATCAGGTAATTGATATATGGACTTCTACTAACGCAGCGTTAACAGAGCTTTCTATGAAACGTATTAGAGAGGATCAACAAGGTTTTAACTCTGTATATATGATGCTTGACTCGGGAGCAAGGGGGTCTAAAGAACAGATCAGACAGTTAACAGGTATGCGTGGACTTATGGCAAAACCTAAAAAAGCCAGTTCTGCAGGTGGAGAAATTATCGAAAACCCTATCCTTTCTAACTTTAAAGAAGGTCTTTCGATTTTAGAATACTTTATCTCTACCCACGGTGCTCGTAAAGGTCTTGCAGATACCGCACTTAAAACTGCCGATGCAGGATATTTAACTCGTCGTTTAGTTGATGTAGCTCAAGATGTTATTGTAAATACTGAAGATTGTGGTACACTTAGAGGGGTAGAAGTATCTCCATTAAAGAAAAACGAAGAAATTATAGAAGGACTTGCAGCTAGAATTGTAGGTAGAACTTCTTTAGTAGATGTTATCAATCCATTAACTCAAGAGGTACTGGTTGAAGCTGGTGTAGAGATTGATGATGCAACAGCAAAGGCTATAGAAAACTCTCCTTTAGAGTCTGTTGAAGTTCGTTCAGCACTTACTTGTGAGGCTAAAAAAGGAATTTGTGTAAAATGTTATGGTCGCAACCTGGCAACTGGTAAAACAGTTCAAAGAGGTGAGGCAGTAGGAGTTGTAGCAGCCCAATCTATCGGAGAGCCTGGTACACAGCTTACATTACGTACATTCCACGTGGGAGGTATTGCAGGTAACATTTCTGAAGACAACCAATTAAAGTCCAAATTTGCCGGTAAAGCAGAAATAGAAGAACTAAAAACGGTAAAAGGAGAAGACAATGAAAAGAATGAGGTAGATGTAGTGATTTCTCGTACTTCTGAAATTAAAGTTATCGAACCAAAATCCAGAATAGTATTAAGTACAAACTTGATTCCTTATGGTTCTCAGCTATATATTAAAGATGGGGACATGTTAGAAGCTGGTCAGGTTATCTGCCAATGGGATCCATATAATGGTGTAATTATCTCAGAATTTGCAGGTAAAGTAAAATATGAGAACATAGAGCAAGGTATAACATATCAGGTAGAGATAGATGAGCAAACAGGATTCCAGGAAAAAGTGATTTCTGAATCTCGTGATAAGAAAAAAATACCAACGCTTCATATATTAGGAAATGGAGATGAAGTATTACGTTCTTATAACTTACCAGTTGGTGCTCACCTTATGGTAGATGATAGTGATAAAATTGGAGTAGGTAAGATTTTGGTTAAAATACCTCGTAAATCTGCTAAAGCAGGGGATATTACAGGAGGTCTTCCCAGAGTAACAGAATTATTTGAAGCACGTAACCCATCTAACCCTGCTGTAGTTAGCGAGATAGATGGTGTAGTTTCGTTTGGAAAAATTAAACGTGGTAACAGAGAGATAATCGTAGAGTCCAGAATAGGAGAAGTCAAGAAATATCTTGTTAAGCTTTCTAATCAGATTCTTGTTCAGGAAAACGATTATGTTCGTGCAGGAATGCCATTATCAGATGGATCTATAACACCAGAAGATATTCTTAAAATTAAAGGTCCTTCGGCAGTACAACAATATCTGGTAAATGAAGTGCAGGAAGTATATCGATTACAAGGAGTAAAGATTAATGATAAGCACTTTGAAGTTGTGGTACGTCAAATGATGCGTAAAGTACGAATCCAGGACCCGGGAGATACTATTTTCTTAGAAAATCAGTTGGTGCATAAAGCTGATTTTATTGAAGAAAATGATGAGATCTTTGGAATGAAGGTTGTTGAAGATGCGGGAGACAGTAATAAACTTAAAGCTGGTCAGATTGTTTCTCCAAGAGATTTAAGAGATGAAAATTCTGTTTTACGTAGAGATGATAAAAATCTGGTAGTTGCCAGAGATGTTTCTCCAGCTACAGCTACACCAATACTGCAAGGTATTACAAGAGCATCACTACAAACCAAGTCCTTTATTTCTGCAGCATCCTTCCAGGAAACTACAAAAGTATTAAATGAAGCTGCTGTAAGCGGTAAAATTGATGATCTTGAAGGTCTTAAAGAAAATGTGATTGTTGGACACAGAATCCCGGCAGGAACAGGTATGAGAAATTATGAGAGTATCATTGTAGGTTCAAACGAAGAGTTTGAACAAAGAATGGAACAACGACGAGAAGTAAATTATAATTAATAGAAAAAGCCTGCCTTTTTAGGCAGGCTTTCTTTTTTATTAAAAAATTCTAAAAAAAAAGGATTATTTAATATGGCAGAAAATAAAAATCAAAAACAGAACCATTTGAATATTGAAATTGATGAAATAGTTGCCGATGGTGTATATAGCAATCTGGCAATTATTAACCATTCGGTATCAGAATTTGTGGTGGATTTCGTTAATATAATGCCTGGCAGACCTAAAAGCAAGGTAAAGAGCCGGATTATTTTAACTCCTCAACATGCAAAAAGATTATTAAAAGCATTAAGTGATAATGTAAACAGATTTGAATCTGCTCATGGAGAAATAAAAGATTATGAGCAACCACCAATACCTATGAATTTTGGACCGACAGGAGAAGCTTAAAATATAATATTTATAAGAGTCGTGAATTATGAAAATCTATAATTCTTTCTTTTGATAAAGCTATTACTAAAACAAAAACCGATTAAAATAATTTTATTTTAATCGGTTTTTGTTTTCTGTAAGTTTTACTGTTTTTTGTTTAAAAACATTAAACCCAGATTATGCAATAGAACTTCGTTATGAAGCTTTGAGATACAATGAACACTGTTGTTTTCTTACTTTTAGCATAGCATCGCTATGGTTAAAGTGAAAAACAAAGCAAGGCGACAGTGT
>NZ_CDSBKO010000060.1:0-34616 GCF_977115655.1 Aquimarina sp. | reverse complement strand
GTAATTGTAAGTTTTGTCCCCAGGTGTGCAGCACGGCAATCATTCCTGGTTTTGCCGCCAAATGTTTAGTGGAATTCCTAACGTTTTTAGGACAAATTTAAACAACCATTAAGCGACTTGTTTTGGATGTTTATATTTTTCAAATTCTTTAATGTATGACCACTAATCATATCTTTATCGATACATAACACTAATACTCTTGTAAAAAAATCTTCAAAAGTGACTTCTGGAAAAATCGTAGTATAAATCTCATATACGCCCTATTGTTAAAATTTGTTAAGCAACTTTAAAATACTCTACTAACTCTCTGATTTTTAGCAATTCATTTTCAAATTATTTCGACATTTGTCTTTCCGAGGTCACATAAATCCTCATCTTTTTGATGAGGATTTTTTGTTTTTGAGATAAACAGATCTAAAATAATTATCGTTCCTACATAGGGCTAGAGTATTATTTAATTAATAACTTTGAGGCAAGCCCAAGAGGTATGCATGTTAAAATATATTTTGTTTTCGAGGAAGACTTACATAACTAAACTCCACAATGTGAATTAAAAACAGCCTTTAATGAAAAACAGTTTTCTTCTATTGCTTCTTTTGTGTTTTTTGACTGGATATAATAATCAAAAATTAAATCATCTCGAGACCGTTACTAAATATTATAATGCCAGAGATGCAGCCAACTTTAATACCATAAAAACGGTTTTAAGCGATAGTATTACGATTATTTCTGGAGATTATATAATGCCATACTAGTTTTTATGAGGTATTTAAATGGGATTCTATATTTAAAACATCGTATACAATAGATGAATTACAAGAAAAAAACAATCAGATTATTGCTTCTGTTACTTTAAGATCTGTCCGTAATGAGTTTTTAAAAAACAACCCTATGACATGCCAGTATAAAATCTCCTTTAATTCTGAAAAAATATCGAAAATTGAAGAGTTAGAATGTGAAAATGTGGATTGGGATATTTGGAGAAAAAAAGTGGACTCTTTAGTTCGTTGGACTAGAAAAAACCATCCTGAACTCGATGGTTTTATTAATGACATGACAGTGAATGGTGCTTTACATTATATAAAGGCGATAGAGCTATATAAAAAGAGTCAAAATCAATAAATTGTACGCATACATAATTTTAACCCAATGAGACTTTTGTATAATTGAATTATATCTACTAAGTAAGGTATGCAGATTGTGTAATACCATTTTACATTCAAAGTTTGTGGTAATTTTAAAAAAACGACAAGCTATAAAAAATAAAATTTAACCCCCGGTAAAATAATGTATGTATAAATATCTGTTTTATCTTCTGTTATGTCTAATTGTTTCTTGTGATTATCAAAAATCACAAAAAGACAAATACCCTGAAATGCCAACTTTTTCTAAAGAAATTTCAAATCATGAAAAATTAAATTTAAAATTATTTAGTGAAGAAGAGGAAGATATACAAGCGATTTTTATTAAAGAAAATAAATGTATTATAGTAAGTTATGTTCATAAAGATAATTCTGCTGTGTCTTCAGACTCTATTATGATTTCAGATTGTACCAGTTTTACAGATTGCAAAAAATATTATTTTAAAATCGATAAATCTAAAAGTCATTCTACAGAAAATGAAGTTGATCAACAATCAGAACCTAAAATTTATTTACATACTACTTTAGACTTGATAAATGATACAATTTATACACAAAATCACAAGTTTTCACCGCCAAATTACATACCAGAGTTATTAGATTCACTATTCTGGCAAAATAGAGGTGACAAAAACCCAGTATTTAATATTACTAGTTTATATAATGATGATTATGTTTTAGAACCATTTGAGAAAATTGTAATTGGACATACATCGACTTGTGGTGGCGGAAGGTTAGGAGGTCCATTAATATGTCCAGTTTATTTAGATTATTTTAAAATTTCTTCGCTAAAAAAAACTATTTATTTTAAAGAATTACATAATCATAATCAGTTTAAAATTTTGAATTTATTTAATAAAAAATGTCTGCTATACCTTCCCGGATTACATAAAAACTCAAGATTATTTATAATCAATGAATAATTATTATGTTTAAAAATAAGCAAGAATTAGCATTCATTAATTCAATTCTACTTTACTTCACAAAAAATGTAGAAACCAGTAACCTATTCAAACATAAGTATAGCCAAGGGATTTTATCGCATATACCTCTCGCAATATCCTTAGTCGAAGCACAGGATAGTTTGTATAGAAACCATATTCGGCTTTTATTATACAATCTCGTAATTTTAATTTAATAAATAGCCTAACACCCAATGATAAAACAGATTTGAATACAAATAGAGGATGATGAATTTATTTCTTAATTATTTTCTTTCAACTAAATATTGATATGTTTCAAAATCAATATTTCCACTAAAAATCTTAATTGATTTTTGAATAACTTCTTTCGCTTTTTCTTCAGAGCACCCTAATAATATTGCATAATTAAAAATTAGGTTTCTTTCTTCTTCATCTATATCATGATCCACAAATATCATTTTAAAAAGATCGTATAAGTGCAACAAACGCTCCTCTTTAGAATTAACGGGAGCTATTGAAAACTTTTTAGGGTTTTTTACAACTGCATCAAATTGTTCTTTTTCAATATTTAATTTACTGGCAAATTTAGAAAGCAAATTCATCTCTTCTTCATTTAGTTTTCCATCTATTGCTGCAATATTAACAATAGCAGCAAAATGTGCTATATTATTTTTTTGAGTACCAGACTCATATAATTCTACGATTGACATATTTATAATTATTTAAAATTACAGTATTATGACACTATTATAATTTTTAGGTCACATTTTTAATTAAATTTGGCAACAAAACAAACCTATATCCTGTAAATCTCAGATTGTTGTGACTCTTCTAAAAAGATTATTTTTTGTATTGATAAATAAAAAGCCCGATTCTTTTTTTAAAGATTCTAAAACAATGACCGATGAAGAATTAGTGTACAAGATTAGTTCTTCTCAAAACTCTCTTTTATTTAGCACCCTTTATGACCGGTATAGTAAAAAAGTATATAACAAATGCTATAGTTTTACTAAAAATGAAGAAGAAGCAAAAGACCTGACGCAAGATGTTTTTTTAAAACTTTTTATTAAACTACATACTTTTAAAGGAAATTCTAAATTTTCTACCTGGTTATATGCATTTACCTATAATTTTTGTATAAATTATCTAAAAAGAGATTTTGGGAAAAAAATGGACAACCTCTCTGATACTATGGAAAACCACAAACACCATTTATCTGAAGATGAAGACATTAATGACGAACAACTTTTTGAAATAAAAGTATCTAAACTAGAAAAAATACTAAATACTATTGACCCCGAAGATAAAGCTATCCTTTTATTAAAGTATCAGGATGAAGTTTCTGTAAAAGACCTGCAAACCATACTTAATGTTGGGGAAAGTGCCGTAAAAATGAGATTAAAAAGAGCTAAAATAAAAGTAGTTCAAGCACATAACAAAATGAAACCATGAATAAAAATCCATTTAAAGATCTTGAAACCAACAAAGAAGCTCCCAAAGAAATCAAAGAAAGTATGATGAAAGAAGTTGCATCTATAAAATTAATTATGGAATTTGGGGATTTGTTTTTTATAAAATACCCTTCGGTAGTAGAGAGTTATTTTAAGAATAAAAAATAACTTACCTATCTTCTTAAAAATTGGATCTATCTATATTTTTGAAGTCTTTTCAATCAACAACCCGGGTGGAATCACAAGGCAATATATTTTGTTTTTGAGATAAACTCGTGGGGAAATTACCCCAAATGAAGATTAAAATATACCCAAGTGACTTTTTTAAATGATTAGTGTCTTAAAATACAAGAAACTAATATTAAACCAAAATTGAAAAACAATGCCCCGTTCCAAAAGCTGACAGATGAGGAACTTGTAGAAAAAATTGTGGTACAGGAAAATGCTATTCTTTTTGGAGAAATATATGATCGATATGCCCAAAAAATTTACAATAAATGTTATGGATTTGTAAATTCAAAAGAAGAAGCAAAAGATCTAACACAGGATATATTTTTAAAATTATTCACCAAACTATCCAGTTATAAAAAACAAGCTAAGTTTTCTACCTGGTTATATGCATTTACTTATAATTCATGCGTAAATTATGTAAACAGAGACAAAGAAAATAAAATTAATAAAAGCTCTGATGTTCTTGAAGACGATGAACTTCATTTGTATACTGAGGTTAATGATGATAGTTTATTTCAGATGCGGGTTGATAAATTGCAAAAAGCCATAGAACTTATTGATCCAAACGATAAATCTATTTTATTGTTAAAATACCAAGATGATGTTTCTATAAAAGAATTAGAAATATTATTAAATATTAGCGAAAGTGCAGTCAAAATGAGGTTGAAAAGAGCAAAATCAAGAATTATCGAAATGTACAATTCTATATAATAAAGTATGGTAAGAGAAAATCCCTTTAAAAAAATAGGTAATCCAAACAAGGAAGTCCCAAAAGAACTTAAAGAAAGAATTATGTCTGAAATTGCCTCTTTAAAACTAGTTACAGATATTACTGCACTATTTACCAGCAATTACCAAACAACCATGGCAAATTTTTTAAAAAACAAAAAAAAATCGTAATATTCACTTTTAACAAATCAAAAAAATATGGAAACAATAACGCAATGGAAAGAACTTATTTTTACATCCCTATCTGCAATTGGAGAAAAAATTATGACTGCATTGCCAAATATAATAGGTGCTATTTTTATTTTATTATTAGGATGGATAATTACTAAAATTATTGTATTTCTATTAAAAAGAGTATTGAAATTTATAAAAATAGACCAACTTACTTCAAAAATAAATCAGATGAAATTGTTTGGCAAAACCGATATCAAATTCGGGATAGCCAATGCTATTGTAATATTTGTAAAATGGATAATGTTTCTGGTATTCTTGATTATTGCTTCAGACATTATGAGTTGGACAATCGTATCTGAGGAGATTGGCAATCTGCTAAGGTATTTACCAAGATTATTTAGCGCTATTGTTATATTTATGACAGGTATTTATATCGCAAAATTTGTAAAAAAAGCAATACAAGGTTTTTATGAATCTTTTGATCTGGCAGGTTCCAAAATCATAAGTGCTTTGGTATTTTATATAATAGCAATAATTATAACCATTACCGCCTTAAATCAAGCAGGTATTGATACTACAGTGGTGACAAATAATGTAACAGTTATTTTGGGGGCTTTTTTATTAGCTATATCTATTGGCTTTGGATTAGGATCCAAAGAAATAATTGGTGATCTTCTTAGAACATTTTATGCCCGAAAAAATTATGAAATTGGAGATACCGTAAAAATAAAAGATATAGAAGGTAGTATTGAAGCTATAGATAATATTAGCATAACCCTTAATACCATAAACGGAAAAATAATTCTGCCAATCAAAGATATTGTAGAAAATCAGGTCGAAGTAAAAAAACGAACTTAAAAACGAATCTAAACAAAGAACACATATAGCAGGTAACTACTTGAATTATTATAAAAAACATGGTCCTATAAGTAATTATACCCTTAGGATCATGTTTATTCTTGTTTTTTTAAAATCAATAGCCGCAATAGCTTTGTAGAGCAACCAAAACTAATCATACTCCTCTGCATCTTCAACTTCTATTTTATCAAGAATCTCTATTCCTTTTTGCATAATCAAAGATGTAGGAATTGTAATATTTCTTCCATCATCTGTCTTCATAAAAAGATAAAAACCTGTAATATCTGCAACCTCTCCCGTCCAATCAAAATCTTTGTCCAAAACACGTATCCTATCCCCTATTCTTAATGGATGACTAAAAAATAAAATTACACTTGCTGTTAAATTAGATAAAATTGACCATTGTGCAAAAAAACCAACCCCTAATACAGCCAGTACCGAAGATATAAAAACCGTAAATTGTTTTAAATCCACTCCCCATATTACAGCCAATGCAGATCCTGCAAAGATATATATGATTAAATAGCTTAAGTAATAGATTAGTTTTCTTCTGTTTACTTCAATCGATCTTACAAAACCAAACTTTCTTATCGCACTTTTGGTAATTATAACCACCAAAAAAACAATAATAACCAATATGGCAGTATGCAATAACTCTTGTTTGTAGGCAACCAAAAACATCGAACTCTTTCTTTCTTACAAAAATATTTCATATTCTAATATAAACGAACAAAAAAACAATAAATGTGACTTAAAAAAAATAAGTACCTCCATATAAAAACAAACTTATTCTATAATGAAAAAAACAATACTATTTGTCATCCTATTTTCTTTTCAATTATTCACTTTTACACAAAAAAAACAAGAATAAAAGATAATAGAATAGCTACAGGAATAACTAAAGAAATCATTGAAACTTTTAACACTATAGAAGTCAATGATTCTTTAAAAACAATGCCATAGTTACCACTAAAAGAAAATTCTCTTTAGATAAATTGCATATCTGTGCCCACAATTCTGGTCGTTTTGACATAGATATTAACGCAGACAATGCCATAATAGAATTGTATAATAATGCTAGTGGTAAAATTAAAGTAAAATCCAAAAATATTGCTATACTAATGAATGATAAAACAGACCTGAAAGGACATATCATAGCTAATAAAACCAACGTGTCCCTTAGCTAATCTGCCAAATTAAAATTAGATGGAGATTCTAATGAAGCAATCTTTAATATTGAAGATTATTCTGTACCGGACGCTAAGAAAATGAAAACATCTTTGGTTAACCTCAATGCCTCAAACAAAACAAATGAGTATATTTATGTAGGTAAAAACCTGGAGTTACATGCACAAGGAAAAAGTAAAACTTATGTGTATGGAGATGCAAAAATGGATGTTAAAAAGCTTGCCGGAAAATCAAAAATCATAAAAAAACAAAATAATATATAAAGTTCAAAAGCTACAAAGTGACTTTTTTAAATATTAAGTGTCTAACTCTTTAGAAATAACTTTAATTCAAATTGTATGAAATCAAATATTGCTTTGCTTGCTATAATAAATAAAGGTTTTTCAATACATTCAAGAGGATCTATGCAAAAAAAAACAGGAACTGTATCCGGTTCAAAACAAACAAACAAATAAATACAAATCCCAAATAAGGAGCTTATATATAGCTTAATATAATTTAAGATTATTCTTTAGAGCCGTTTTAAGGCTCTTTTTTTATTTATTTTGATTAGCTTTAAAAATCGTTTTTCAAAAAACAATCAAAGTGGCATATAATAAAGGATACCTGTCTAAACAAAAAGCAGATCAAAATTGAAAATCATTGAAATGAACGAAAATCCAATAGAAAAATTTGAAGCAACAGTATTATCTGCTTCAAAAAAGCTTATTAATCAAATCGAAAACTATGTTGTACAATTAAAAAAAACCAACTCTGGAAACCAACTTGCACAAGTAATCTTATCTGATTTTATTAGTTTATCCAATCAATACATAGCAATAGGAGATCTGGAAATAACCAAATTACAGGAAGAAAAAACAATAGATATTCTTGAAATCGATTTTTTACATTATACTTTTCCCGGGTTATTTAAAGATATAGTGATAATTCACCGGGATGTTCTTTTACAGCTTCAGATAGCTCAAAGCAAAAAATCTGAAGACATAATCTCTGAAGAAGCCCTTTATAGCCATTTTGAAAAATCAAGAGCCTTGTTACAACAAGCAATTGATTATATGGTTGTATCTATAAATAAATTTCAGAATACCCAAAGAACCAAAAAAAACAGCAACAAAACCTCTTTAAAGATCAAACATCAACAAAACCCCTGGCATATATACAAGGAGCAATTTCTTACAGGATTAAACCAGTTGAATGAAATTAAAAAATCCAGTACAAGTTTTGATGAAATCATAGAAGTTTTTAAGACCATTAAAAATATTACGATCCACATCTGTGCAGATGCTAAAAAAGAGATTGAAGTATCTAATAAAACATTAGAACAAACTATCCAGAAAATCAAAAATATAAAATCTACAAGCCAGATAAGCGAGGTTAATTCCTGGATTGAGAAAACAATTTCTAAAACAGACATAAGTAGTTTACAACAACAAAATTATACCAGAACTATAGAGGCCGAAACAAAAAAATTAAAAGAAATTAATCTGCCCGTCACTACAAATGAAGGGATATTACAAAAAAGAAAAACAGATTTTAATAAATCTGTAAAAAAATGGTTGGATTACGAATCTTTACCTTTTTTAATAGAAATATGGGACACAAAAACAACCATGATTTCTTTTTTAAATCATAGTCTTTTAAATTTAAAAAGTAGTCTGATCCTGTCAAAAAACAAGGACTCTCTGGATGCCATACCATCCCAACTGCAAACACTTAAAGAAATCCGGGAGACATTATCAAAAAACTCTATAAAACAAGAATCTTCTATAGCCCATATTCACAATAAAATCAACAAGGAGTTTCTTGCTACAAACATATATAACAAAGAAGAGTTTTTGGAAGTATCATTACAATCTTCTATCACACAATACGCCTCTATAAAAGGAGGTGCTTTTATTCGTTTAAAAAACAGGATAAAACATTTTTTTAGTGATTTTAGTTCCAAATACGAGCCATACAGCCATTCAGAAAACCATAGCCGGTTAGAAGCTACCATAAAATGTATAAACCACAGGATGTATAAAGAATCCAATGCCCATTATGATACATTATTTTTAAATAAAAACTTTATTGGGGATTTATTTTTAGTACCCCGTTTAGAAGCAGAAGAAACACTTAGTAATAGTGTTTCTTTATGGAAAGAAGGCTTTAATCAATCCACATTAATCTTAGGAAATCATCTTAGCGGAAAATCTACTTTTATGGAGTACATTACCAAAAAATACTTTGGTAAAAATATCATATTTCTATCTGCAGATACTACTATAACCATAGAAGGAAGAAAATTTAAAACCTCGTATGATCTCAAAGAAGCCCTTCAATACATAAAAAACCATTCGCACAATATTAAGCCCCTTATCATTATTGATGATATAGAGCTATGGAGGGACGAAAAATCATCCTTACTGGATAATATAAGAGCCACCATTCAATTTATGGAATCCGAATCTGGTAACACTTACCTTATGGTCTCTACATCTCCGGCAATGCAAGCTCATCTTGACAATAGATTGTTGTTCTCTAATGCTTTTACTTCGGTCATTAATCTAAGTAAATCAAGTATTAAAGAAATACACGATGCCGTATTGCTGCGCCATGGTGCAGCCCATAAAACTATAATCTACCCGGATGGACAACCAATACCGCCAAAACATATAAAAAAAGAGGTTTTAAAATTAAGCAAAGAGTTAAACCATAATATAGGCGAAATATTGCAAGCATGGACCTACAGTACTACGGTAATAGATAATAACAATGTTATTTATGAAGAAAAAGATTTTATATTTAAAGACTTTTTTACTTCAGAAGAAATTATCATACTCAAATATGTTTTTTTGTACAAATATATTCATGAAACCTTACTCAAAAATTTTATAGGCAAACAATATATTATCTATCAATCTGCCTTAAAACGATTAATCAACACCAAAATTTTATTACGTAATAACTCTGGTATATTAAAATTAAATACGGTGGTAAGCAATGATATATACGAATCTCTTAAATACAGAAATATAACCAACTAAAACAAAGATGATTTCAACATTAAATACGTGGAACGAGCTCTGGTCGCTTTTTATTTTACTAGTCGCTTGCTATTGGGCTTTACGACTAATCATTTATCTGTTAGATCGGTTTGCCAAAAGAAATATCGGAAACAAAAAATTTATTATAATACTTAAAAAAACAATCTTGTTTTACAATCCCGTTGCCGTATTGATTATGATTTTGGGTTTTATATCTATCAATTATATTACCCATACAATACTACTAATTATAGTAAGTGTTTTTGGTTACTCCTACATCAAAAATTATATCAATGGTATCTTTTTTCAGGTCAATCCATTGTTTAGAGAAGAAGCTTCTGTTAAAATAGGGGATTTTAAGGGAGAAATTGAAAAAATCATGCCTTTTGGCATTACTATTAGTACAGAAGAAGGAGAACATTATTTAAACTATGCACACATAGAAAAAACAGGTTTTACGATCCAGTCTGACAAAGATAGTGTGCTAAGAAAAACTTTGTACATAAAAACTGGTCTTACCCAAGAACAAGTACTCGATTTACTTTTTGACAATCCAATTCTCAGTTATAACGATGCACCAACAATTACACAAAGTGAAGATCCTGAAAAATGGAAATTACAATACACCCTAGAGCATGGAAGCTCTACTGAAGAATTGATTGCTTTTTTTAAAGATCATAACATACAAACAGGTTTAACATATAATATACTATAAAATGGAAATTTTAAATTCCTACTATTTGATTATCGAAGTATCCGTTATTATCATTTTATCCTTTTTATTTAACGGAATATCCAAAAAAACAAATATCCCCGCAGTACTAATGCTTATTGTATTGGGGGTTATATTACAATATGCTTTAAAATATTTTAACGCAGACTCTTTAAATTTTTTCCCCATTTTGGAAGTCCTGGGTATCGTTGGATTAATTATGATCGTACTAGAAGCTGCCCTGGAATTAGAACTTAAAAGAGAAAAACTAATCCCTGTTCTTAAATCCATGGCCATTGCATTAATAGGATTAGTAGGTTCTGCATGGATTGCCGCTCTTATTTTATATAATTTTATCCCCGAAATGACCATGCAATCTGCATGGTTATACGCAACTCCTTTATCCATATTGTCCAGTGCAATAATTATCCCCAGTGTATCCGGATTACATAAGGACAAAAAAGAATTTCATATCTACGAAAGTACTTTTTCAGACATCCTTGGTATTATGATGTTTTATTTTTTGATAGGAAAATCAAACCCGGCTCAAGATAGTGGAGTTGCCGGTTTTACAGGAAATCTGGCATTAACAATCATAATATCTTTAGTAGCCAGTTATGCCATTATCTTAATCTTTCAACGCATCAAAAGCCAAGTCAAATTATTTCTCTTAATAGCAGTTCTTTTATTGCTATACGCACTGGGCAAGCAAATGCATTTGTCATCTCTTATCATCATTCTAATTTTTGGATTGGTCATAGCAAATATGAAACTCTTTTTTAAAGGTAAACTCTCCAGATTCCTTCAATTTGAAAAAGCACATCATATTTATCACGAATTACATACCATAACCGCAGAAACTGCTTTTGTAGTACGAACCTTTTTCTTTGTAATCTTTGGGCTTACTATAACCATAACCTCTTTATTAGACCTTAAAGTAGCAGGAATAAGCAGCCTTATTATTATATCTATCTACGTTATACGCTTTATATTGTTGCGCATTTTTGTAGGCAAAGATATTATACCCCAATTATTTATAGCCCCCAGAGGTCTTATAACAGTATTGCTGTTTTATGCCATCCCGCAAGAAGCGCAGATTTCTACTTTTGAACCAGGAATACTTTTATTTGTAATTATTGGTACAAGTTTGATAATGACAGGAGCAATGATTTATGATAAAAAAAGAGCATCAAATGCAATGAAGATAGCCAACGAACGAAAAATAGGAACCATTAAATGGAAAGCCCCTGCCGTAGAGGATTCTGGTACTATTTAAAAAACATAGTATTCTCTTCATTTGTTTGCCGTAAACAAATGAAGAGAATACATCTTCTTTACCTTACATTAAAAACACTAAACATCAACTCAGACCTGCAGACATATAATAAAACTACAATAACACCCTATCGATAAACTGTTTAGTCTATTTCTGTAGACCTATAAAAAATAGCTCTGAAAAAAAGTGACTTTCTAAATATTTGGTGTCCCAAAAAATGTAATTTTAAATCAGAATTATCAATGTTGTTATGGTAATGTAAAAAGGTATTCGGGGGTTATATTGATCTTGTCAAAATGCAAATCAATAACCCTTGATTTACAGATCTTCGATCCCATACCAATACTATAAACCTTATCTAAACTACATTGACAATTAAGTTTAAGCAACAAAACTAAAGTATTAAATAACAAAAGGATGATATTAAGAGATGGTGTAAAAACAGCCGAAAATAAGGTGTCGTCAGAAACCAGGAAATTAAGTGATTTTGTAAAAGACAAAAGTAAATCATTGGTGGACAGACTAGAAAGCTATGAAGATATAATAAATCTTGAAATAGGAGACACTGGTCTTAACCGTGCAAAAACACTAGAACGCGAATTTAACATACGGCAGTTGTATATAAAATATGAAGGGGATAATCCTACCGGCACACAAAAAGACCGGATCGCTTTTGCCCAGGTATACGATGCCTTAAGAAGAGAGTATGATGTAGTTTCTCTGGCTACTTGTGGTAATTATGGTGTTGCAGTTGCCCTGGCAGCAAATCTGGCAGGTATACATTGTAAAATATATATCCCCGAATCTTTTCATACAGATCGTATAAAAGAGATGGAAACCCTTAATGCCGAAATAATACGAATGCAGGGCAGCTATGAAGATGTTGTAAAACACAGTAGCATACTAGCTGCACAAAATGATTGGTATGATGCTAATCCGGGAGGCGCAAACACCCCTTTGCAAATAAGCGCATACTCGCAAATAGCACATGAAATTGTCGAAGAACTTGGAGATGCCCCCAAGTACTGTGCCGCCCCCGTATCCAACGGAACATTGTTTGCCGGTATTTACAGAGGGTTTGTAAGTTTGTACAAACGCGGAAAAACATCAAGAATCCCCAAAATGATAGCTGCTTCTTCAACCAAAAAAAACCCTATAATTCAATCCTATAAACTAGGATTAGATTATTGCAAGGATTTGAATCCAGAAGCTATAAAAGAAACCAAATATAACGAGCCACTAATTAACTGGCATAGTTTTGATGGAGAAGAAGCCCTGTATGCAATTCAAAATTCAAATGGAGATGCCTATAATATTAGTGATAAAAAAATGAAAGAAATGAGTTCCTTTTTATTAAAAAAGGAGGGGCTTCGTATTCTGCCCGCTTCAACATCGGGACTCATTGCTTTACTAGAATTAGATGAAAAAATAGATCTAGAACCAGACAGGTTTGTTGCGGTTCTGACAGCAAAATATTAAAACATAAAAAAAATGAAAAAATCAATAGACGGAAAAGCTTTGGTGTATTGTGAAGGTGCATTTAATACCCCAAACGGAAAAACAGCTCACGGGCTTGTAAGATTTACAGAAAGATACCATGTAGTAGGTATAATTGACAGTAATTATGCTGGAAAAGATGCAGGAAAAGTACTGGATGGCAAAAAAAATGGTATTCCAATATTTAAAAATATAGAATCTGCCGTAAAAGAATTAACAGATACGGGTATGGTTCCAAAAACTTTGGTTGTTGGACTAGCCCCAGACGGAGGCAGATTACCAGAACAAGCAAAAGGTACTTTAAAAAAAGCTCTCGAAATGGGCTGGAACCTCGATAGTGGATTGCATGATTTTTTATCTAATGACAAAGCTTTGGTAAACCTTGCCACGAAAAACAATTGCCGTATCAGAGACGTTAGAAAAACACCTAACCGGGATGAATTACATTTTTTTTCTGGAGAAATTGAAAAAGTAAATTGTTTAAAATTAGCCGTTTTGGGAACAGATTCTGCAATAGGAAAACGTACAACAGCATGGCTAATCGTGCACGAGTTTATAAAAAGAGGCCGTAAAGCCGAAATGATTGGAACAGGGCAAACCGCCTGGATGCAAGGAGCAAAATATAGTATGATTATGGATAGCTGTATTAATGATTTTGTTTCCGGAGAAATCGAACATGCCGTTGTTAGCGCTTATAATAACGAAAAACCCGATGTTATTGTAATAGAAGGACAAGGTAGTTTAATGAATCCCGCATATCCTGGTGGTTTTGAGATTCTGGCGGCAGGAAGACCAGACTATGTTATTTTACAACACGCCCCTAAACGAGTAGAATATGACGGTTTTCCCGGGTATAAACTACACTCACTTAAAGAGCAAATTAATGCTATCGAGGTTATCTCGGGCAAAGAAGTAATCGCTATTACAGTAAATCACGAAGAAATGTTGCCAGAAGAAATTATACCAGCATGTAAAGAGATTACAAGAGAAACCGGTTTGCCTGCATTTGATGTTCTAGCACATGGAGCCAGCGACTTAATAGATATATTAATAGACGAAATACGATGAGTACTATTAAATCCCTTATAGTATTTCCATTACTAAAAGTACATCAAATTATTATAGAACCAAAACGGGTAAAAGCTACCTATTCTATTCAAAAAAAAGATGGAACCCTTGTTAGCAATGATCTTATTTACACCTATAATCAAGTTTATTTTAGCAAAAAAAATGCTCAGGATGTTAACCTTGCCAGTATGATGCTCTCGCAAGTAGCCCTTAACTACGGATTATTTTTTGAAACTATCGAGTTTGATGGTCTTTTTGAAGAGGTAGACAAACGTTTTTTAAAGGACATGACAGAAAATACATCCAAAGAGATTCTGGTAAATAAATTCTTTACTAAAAACGAATTTCTAAAACCTCCTTTTGACTCTATTCAACCCGAAAAACTATCCAAATATACCGCAGCAAATCTAATCTTTGTTAACACACAATTTAAGGACCTAAAAGTTGAAAAAACTTCTTGCATCACCAATAAAAATGAATATGCTATTTTAAGCAGTGGCGGAAAAGATAGTTTATTAACCTATGGGATAATTAAAGAAATAGGAGAAGCACACCCTGTTTTTATAAACGAATCCGGAAGACATTGGTTTACAGCAGTAAATGCGCATAACTATTTCCGTGAAAACGAACCTAATACAGTCAAACCATGGTGCAATAGCGATCGCATATTTAATTGGATGGTAAAACAAATGCCATTTATCAAAGAAAATTTTCAAAACATTCGTGCCGATATTTATCCAATCAGGCTTTGGACCGTAGCCGTGTTTTTATTTGGTGTACTTCCTGTGGCACGCAAACGTGGTATAGGCAATATTTTGATAGGCAATGAATATGACACTACTGTAAAAGGCAATCACAATGGCATCTCCCATTACAATGCCTTGTATGACCAAAGCAAATATTTTGATAATGCCTTAACACGATACTATCAAAAAAAAGGATGGGATATTTATCAATATTCTGTTTTGAGAAGCCTGTCTGAGCTACTTATTTTAAAAATACTGGTAAAACGGTATCCGGATTTACAAAAACTACAGGTATCCTGCCATGCTGCTCACGAAAAAGATGGCAAAATGCTTCCTTGTGGTAATTGCGAAAAATGCAGAAGAATTGTTGGCATGCTCAATGCCCTAGATGAAGATCCCAAACGTTGTGGATACAATGATGACCAAATAATTAAAGGATTAGAAGCGCTTGCCAAACATAGTGTAAAACAAATTGGAAGCGATGCTGCACACCTGTATCATTTATTGCTAAGCAAATCCCTTATCCAAAAAAATGAACACACCACCAAATTAGCAAAAGAACACAACGAAATTGTAAAACTACGCTTTGATAATGAACGAAGTATGCTTTCGGATTTACCAAATCACATACGTAAACCATTACTCGATATTTTTATAAAATATAGTGATGGCATAGTACAATTACGAGAACGAAAATGGCATACATTTACAATAGAAAAAGAGGAATTAGAAACTTCCTATTTCCTAAATAAAGAAAATGAAAGAACAACATAAAAAACCAAGTTTCCTTTGGGAACTTAAAACCTCGCCAGAGCTGGAAGAGTATTTAAAAACAATGGATACAGTAATTTTGCCATGTGGCGCTATTGAGCAACACGGCCCTCATTTACCTGTAGATGTTGATTATTTTGATGCAAAATATATGGCATACAAAGTTGCCGAAGCCTGCCCGGACCCAAAACCATTGGTACTCCCCCCTATCCCTTTTGGCGTTTCCTATCACCATGAAGATTTTAAAGGAACATTAAGTGTTACCAATGAAGCTTTATCCAGATTTGTATATGATTTGGGAATGAACCTTGCCAAAAATGGGATCAAAAAAATTATTATTCTTAATGGTCATGGAGATAATGCCCCTACCCTAAGTTATGCTGCTCAAATGATTAATCGGGATGCAAAAATATTTGTATGTGTAGATACCGGCGAAACAAGCGATATAGATTTGCTTAACCTTATTGACACCCCAAATGATGCACATGCCGGAGAGATCGAAACCAGTACCACACTTGCTATTAGACCAGATATGGTACAAATGGACAAAGCCGAAAATGAAACCTTACAATTTGGAAGTACTTTTTTGGATTTTGATGACGATCGCAGTGTAAGTTGGTATGTACGTACCAATAAAATTTCAGAAAGCGGAATAATGGGGGACGCTACAAAAGCAACCGCAGAAAAAGGGGTGGAAATGTGGAAGGTAATGATTCAAAACATGGTGCGATTTGTAGAATCTATTAAAAACACACCACTGGAAGATCTATATCAAAAACGATATTAAAAACAGCTGTAAAACGCTTGAAACAGAAAAGATCAACATTTTTTTAAAATACTATGAAAATAACTAAAGTATCCTACGAACGTATAGAACTTTCGCTTTCCTCGCCATATACTATTGCATACGAAACAGTATCGGGAGCTACTAATTTTATCTTAAAAGTAGAAACAGACAAGGGGCTCGTAGGGTACGGTTGTGCAGCTCCCGAACCTATGGTAACCCAAGAAACCCCGAATGAGGTAGAACAAAACATAAAAACCAATATCATTCCGTTTTTATTAGGAAGAAACCCTTTTATGCTATCTGAAACATTAGAAGGACTTAAAACACTTCTTTCTGTCAAATCCTCTGCCCTGGCAATGGTAGATATGGCACTTTTGGATATTGTTTCCAAAAAAATGGAGGTTCCTCTATATCAATTTCTAGGAGGGTACAGAAATAGTATCCCCACCAGCATTACTATTGGTATACTACCATTAGAGGAAACATTAAAAATTGCATCAGAATATGTTGCTCAAGGTTTTTTTATTTTAAAAATCAAAGGAGGCCTCTCTCTCGAAAACGATATCGAAAAAATGATATGCCTGCACAAAAAAATTCCCAATATACAATTGCGATTTGATGGTAATCAAGGATACTCTGTAG
Source organism: Aquimarina sp. (assembly GCF_977115655.1). Lineage (NCBI taxonomy): Bacteria > Pseudomonadati > Bacteroidota > Flavobacteriia > Flavobacteriales > Flavobacteriaceae > Aquimarina > Aquimarina sp. Next base: position 17,395 of record NZ_CDSBKO010000060.1, on the reverse strand, counting down.
ACGATGCAATAGCCTTTTTTGAAGCTACAAAAGATATTGGCATCCAATTTCTTGAACAGCCTACCAAAGTAGGAAATGGTGAAAAACTGGGGCTGGTTAGTCAAAAAACAAATATCCCGGTAATGGCAGACGAAGGAATTAAAAGTTTACAGGATGTTTTTCGATTAGCACAAAATAATTTTGTAGATATGATTAATATCAAGTTAATGAAAGTTGGTGGTATTGTAGAAGGAATGCACATAAACTCGGTAGCCAAATCCGCAAATATAGAGGTAATGGTAGGATGTATTGATGAGTGCAGATTGGGCATATCTGCGGGATTACATTTTGCTTTGTCCAGACCAAATATCAAGTATGCGGATTTGGATGGTCATCTAGATATGATAAATGATCCTTTCAAAAATTTATTTAAACTTGAAAAAGGAATATTATACCCTACAAAAAACCCGGGATTAGGTGTAATTAATTTTTAAGAATCACAAATCTACCTGATCTTTAACACTAGTGTAAACGGACGATCTATTACAACATCTTCAATATACGCTAGTGTAAACGGTCAATCCATTGCAGAATCTTCAATAACGCTAAATAATCGATTTATCTGCGCATTTTTATTTCTTATTCAATTTATAAAAATTTTAGTATCACTGCAAAAAGAAAATAACCTTTCGATCCAGCACCAAATTGCTCTGATTTCATTTATGATATTATCTCATGTTTTATTCCGCTCAGTATTAGTCCGTAAATTATAAATATTATTAAGGAAATCAAAAATGGTTTTGTTGATTGATAAACTTTGGAAATAAAACTCCATGGAAGCATAAAGAGTAAAACACCAACTTCTTCTTTAATTTCATAATTTACATCATGAAACTCTATATAAAACTGTATAAGCCGAGAAACAGATAAAAATATTACTCCGAAAATGAAAAATGAGTTGGCTTGAGCAATTCTATTTATTCTTGTTTCTCGTCTATTTTTTAAAACCGGTTTACTTGTCCACAAATAGATAGTGAAACTAAAAGCAAGGCTTATTGATAATAAACTCCAGAAAAGAGAGTAATAAAATGTTAGCTTTTCACTAAATGGTATTTCCCTATACCCTTTAGACATAGCTATCATCAAATCGCTTAACTTGATGAGACCGAGGAAAAAATAATCTAAAAGAAAACTTAAGATAATTCCTATTGTTATACCACTATAAAATCGAAAGAGCCCAATTTGATTTATACTAAAATTTGATTTATATTTTTTCAATTCTGATTTTTTTTTTAAAATGTGAGATAACACTAGTGTAAACGGTCAATCTATAAAGATTTTGCTCTGTATTTCTGCTTTACCCCATTAGAATTAAAACAAGAATCCCTGCTACATATCCAGAAAATGCGAGAAATGAAATATTTTTTAAGTACCAAAGAAAATCAATTTTTAAGATTCCCATAACTGCTACACCCGCAGCAGAGCCTATAATTAAAATACTTCCTCCTGTCCCTGCACAATATGCCAGTAACTCCCAAAAAGTATGATCCACAGGATAAACCTCTATAGAATACATACCCATTGCTCCTGCTACTAATGGCACATTATCTACTATAGAAGATAAAACGCCGATTACAGCATTTACAGCATAAATATTATTCAAGTTTGCATCCAATAAATGCGCCATATCGGTTAAATGTCCTGCAGATTGCAAGCTTCCAACTGCTATTAGAATACCCAAAAAAAACAAAATACTGGGTGTATCTATTTTTTGCAATACGCCAACTATAGACAAGCTCTTTTTGTGATCTGCAAGTTTATTTTTATGTAATATCTCTGTCACAATCCAAATAATACTTAACCCAAATAAAACTCCCATAAATGGAGGCAAATGCGTAATGGTTTTAAAAACAGGAACAAAAAGTAAGGCCGAAATCCCTAGTCCAAAAACTACTTTTTTTTCAAAATCACTAACCATGGCATTATGATCTTCTATTTCTTTTAAGTCTGGTTTTTTTATATTTCCTTTAAACCGAAAAGAAACAATTATTAGTGGTATTAACAAACAAACAATACTTGGTACTATAACTTCTAAAATAATATTTGCTGCCGTAATTTGCCCGCCAATCCACAGCATTATAGTAGTAACATCTCCTATTGGTGACCATGCCCCCCCTGCATTGGCCGCTATGATTACCATACCTGCAAATAACCAAAGATCTTTTTTTTCTGTCATTAATTTTTTAAGTAATGCAGACATAACAATCGCGGTGGTTAGGTTATCTAAAACCGAGGAAAGAATAAAAGTTATAATAGATAATATCCATATTAATTTTATTCTGTTATTGGTTTTTATTTTATCTGTAATCACAGAAAAGCCCTCATGAGCATCTATAATTTCGACAATGGTCATCGCTCCCAACAAGAAAAACAAGATTTCTGAAATCTCCCCAATATGTTCTCTCAGGTTTTCTGGTATAAAATGCAAAATTTCTTCTGCATTAACTGTGGGCAATAGTATTTTTCCACCATAGATAAATAAAACCCAACAACAGGTACCCGTAAGAAGTGCGATTGCTGCTTTATCAATTTTTATAACATGCTCCAAAGCAATTAAAAGATATCCAAGTACAAAAACAATTAGAATAATGGTATACATTTGTTTACGTATTAAAAGGTTACAATTTTTAAACCAATAACCCCGAAGGCAAGCTCACGGGTGTGCTTATACTATATAGTTTTTTGGGGCATACCCCAAGCAATTGTACCAAATAAGTTCTAAAAATATGCTAAAATGCAAAGTTGCTTTTTTCCTATTTGAAGCATCAAAATTATTGCATAGCCCTTGTACAAAGCTAAGCCAAAGTATAGCTGCAAAAGTTTTTTATAAGTAAGAATGAACGAGCATGTTGGTATAATTTTAGGGTTTATTTGGTCAGACCATTAATAAGGGGTTAAACTCTATAATATCGATTAAAAATAGTATTCTAAACCGACAGTTTAATAAGAAATCATATTATTTTTTTATCCTAAATATTTTATCAATACAAGTGACTTTTTAAGCAATATGTGTCAGAATATCTAATAAACAAAAAAATAGATGCAGTATATTATTTTTTATGTGGGTTTTATTATAACAGCATACGCCGTTATCGCCAATGATGTTATTCAAACCTTAGGTACTTTTTTGGCTTCCAACAAAAAAAAACACTGGGCTTTACTCTGGTTATTTGCAGGAAGTATCCTTACCATAACTTTATTTTATGGGTGGTATACCCATAATGGCGATGTATCTTATGGCAGATTAGATAAAATCCCATTACCCAACGAATTACAATGGTGGTATCTATTAGCTCCTGTATCTCTTTTGGTTATTACCAGATTAGGGATTCCTGTAAGCACTACCTTTATGATACTCAGCGTGTTTTCAACAAGTCAGGTTATAGAAAAAATGATCCTTAAATCTGTTTTGGGATATGCACTGGCATTTACATCTTCGCTGCTTATCTATCTTATAATTTCCAAAATATTTGAATCTAATGCTTCATTACGATTAATGAATATTAAAAAGCAGAAAAAACATTGGCTTTTGGCACAATGGTTTTCTACAGGTTTTTTATGGTCTCAATGGTTAATTCAGGATTTTGCTAATATTTATGTCTTCTTACCCAGAAAACTTGAGCTGCATGAGTTGTTGATTTCTTTAGGAATCATTTTGATCATCACAATTTATATATTTAAAAGTCGTGGCGGAAAAATCCAGCAGATTGTAAATCAAAAATCTAATGTCGAGAACATACGCTCTGCAACAATAATAGATTTATGCTACGGTATTTTGTTGTACATCCTGGGAACTATAAGTACTATCCCCATGAGTACAACATGGGCTTTTATAGGTATTTTGGCAGGTAGGGAAATTGCTATCATTTACCTTCTTCAAAAAGAAAAACTAAAAAACACTTATAAGATAATATTTAAAGATCTTGCAAAAGTCAATATAGGGCTTATAGTTAGCATATTAGTAGCATTTGCCATTCAATTACTAAAAGCTTAAAAATGAAAAGCATACTATTTAAAACCATTTTGTTATTTTTTATAGGTTCGTGCTTTATTTTGGCAGCACAGGAGCTTCCGGTTAATGTTCCTGTAGATTCCACCATTCCGTTAAAAGAATTATTTGATCATAAATTACAGTATAAATTAGAAAAAACCCTAAACAACAATAAACAATGGAAATCTTTGATATCCCAAAAAAGAATGGCAGTTGGTATTGTAGATTTAAAAAATATAGAACATATAAGATTTGCCAGAGTTAATGGTAATGAAATGATGTATGCTGCCAGTCTTCCCAAAATTGCAGTTTTATTGGCTTCTATAGATGCTATAGATAAAGGTGAGCTTAAAGAAACGCCTGCTATAAAGCACGATATGCTAATGATGATTAGTAAATCCAACAATCAGGCAACTACCCGTATGATAGACAGAATAGGTTATGATAAAATTGAAGCCGTACTAACAAGTGATCGCTACAACCTTTATGACAAAGAGTCTGGTGGCGGACTTTGGGTAGGTAAAAGATATGCCGCAGGCGGCCCTACCAATAGAGAGCCATTAAAAAACCTAAGCCACGCTGCTACTGTTACCCAGGTATGCAGATTTTACTATATGCTTTTTCAAGGCAAATTAGTTAATAAAAAACGTTCGGCACAAATGCTGGATATAATGACAAACCCATCGTTGCACCATAAATTTGTGAGCACATTAGATAAAATTGCCCCTGGTGTACGTTTGTTTCGTAAATCAGGTTCCTGGAGCACCTATCACTCTGATTCTATTTTGGTATGGGGTTCTCCTTCCAGACGATATATTCTTGTTGCACTTGTAAATGATAAAAATGGAGAGCAAATTATACGAAACCTGGTAGTACCTATAGAAAAAGTATTGAATGAGCAGTAGCAAAGGAAAACAAACAAATACATATTTGTATATCCCCCCTTGTATACTCTTTTATAACATTACCAAAAATCCGGCTTTAGCTAAATGATAAAAAATACTTTCAAAAAGATTTTTGATATAAAAGACGAAGAAATAAAAACTGCTTTGCTAATGCAAGGCTATATCTTTTTGATTATTGCAACTTTATTGATTATAAAACCAACTATAAACTCTCTTTTTATTTTTGATCTGGGAGCCGATAGTTTACCCGCGGGATATTTGTTGATCGCAATTAGTGCTATAGTAACTTCTTTTTTTTACTCAAAAGCTACAGAACGGTTTTCTTTAAAACGCATTATCAAATTTACACTTACATTTTATATTATATCTTTGGTTGTTCTGGGGTTCCTTTTGCATTTTCAATTAATAACGGGTTGGATTTTATATGCCTTTTATGCCGGAGTAGCTATATATGCAGTACTTGTTACCTCCCAGTTCTGGGTATTGGCCAATTTGGTTTTTAATGTTAGAGAAGCCAAACGATTATTTGGTTTTATAGGAGCAGGAGCAATTACAGGAGGCATTTTTGGAGGATACCTCACTACCATATTAGCTCCATATATAGGTAATGCTAATCTAATATTTATAGCAGCACTTTTTTTAGTTTGCTGTTTTCCTGTTCTGTCTGTTTTATGGAAAGAAAAAGTAGAAAAACTAAATACTTTTAAACAGAAAAAAAGAATAACTTCTTTTCAGGAACGTCCTTTTAAATTAATCAAAAGCTCAAAACACTTATCCTATCTTTCTATAATTATAGGGATCGGGGTAATCACCGCCAGATTGGTAGATTTTCAGTTTAGTGATATCGCTTCCAAAATAATAACAGATAGCGAAGAATTAACTTCTTTTTTCGGATTTTGGTTATCTACTTTTAACCTGATTTCATTGCTTATACAACTGTTCTTAACCCGAAAAATCGTTGGTGTATGGGGAGTTGGTTTTTCATTGCTTCTTTTGCCATTATTTATCCTCCTAGGAACCCTTTTGTTTTTTATTTTTCCAGAGCTATGGGTAGTTATTTTATTAAAAGCCACAGATGGTAGCTTAAAACAATCCATAAACAAATCTGCTATGGAGCTGCTGGCACTTCCTTTACCATATACCTTAAAAAAGAAAACCAAATCCTTTATTGATGTAGTAGTAGATAGTGTGGCAACAGGAATCGCTGGTTGTATCCTTATTTTTCTTATCAAAGGTCTTCATGTACCAGAACAATATATCATGTTACTTATCCTTTTACTAACTCTGGTATGGGTATACTTTGTTTTTAAAGTAAGAAAAGAATATTTTCTGTCTTTTCGAAAAAACCTGGAAAACCTGCTTCCTTTATCTCAAAAAAGGATCAAAAAAATAACAAAAGATTCTTTCTTGAAAGGAATGAAAAATGTATTTGAAAATGGTAGTGAAAAAGAAATATTATTTATGTTGAGCAAGACCAAAGAAATAAACGACAAACGTTTTGCCGAAACTATCAGAAAACTATTAAACCACCCGTCAAACAGTGTTAAAGCTGAAGCATTGCGAAACCTTTATTACCTTAACGACAATGATAGTATCATCATCGAAGTACAGGATATACTAAAAATTGAAGATGATGAAGTTGTATTAGCTGCATTAGAATATTTGCTACTACATGCAGATCTTAATGAATCTATTGTTTTTGATACATACCTTAACCATCCTAGCAAATATATTTCGAGGGCTGCCCTGCTATCTTTGGCAAAAGAAACCAGAGACAACCCGTCTTTACAATATAAATACGAGTTTTCTGCCCGTATAAACGCTAAAATTTCTCAAATCAATAATTTACAGGATGATGAGCTTATAAAAAAAGAAAGCATCGAATTTGTAAAAGTTATAGGTTTTGCAGATTATAAAGATGGGTACCCCTATATCTATGAAGGGCTAAAATCCTTTGATGCTTCAATAAAAAAGAATGCTATTCTGGCTGCCGGTAACACAATGAGCTCCCTTTTTGTAGATAAATTACTCGAATTATTAAATGACAAGGCTTATAGAGAAGATGTAAAACTTGCGCTATTGCATTATGGTAAAGGAATGGTAGACGTTTTGCACCAAAAAACCCTGCAAGCACAGCACCCGCTATCTGTGCGAAGACTTATTCCGCAAGTAATCTCTGTATTCAAAAATCAGGAATCTGTTAATGCGCTTCTTGATATTTTTAAAACTGTAGAGGACTTGACCATTCGTTTGGAATGTGTAAGGGCTTTGTCTGCCTTAAAACTTGAAACACCAGACCTCTACTTTGATAAAAATAAAATAGCCAACCTTATTCTGGAAGAATGCAAACTATACAACTATACCCTTTATGCAATGCATACTCAGGTTATTATACATTATATGAAACGCAAAAAATTAAAAAAACAATTTTTTGATACAGAAATGGATGCCAGAGAAAGCTTAATGGAGCTGCTAGAACGTAGATTAGACGCAGGATTAGAACGAATTTTTAAGCTTTTGGAGCTACAATATGCCCCAAAAGATGTGCAGATAGCATACAAAGGTATTATAAGTGAAGAACAAGAAAAAAGAACTAATGCTATAGAGTTTTTGGACATCTTGCTAAACCAAAACTTAAAAAACACATTGATACCTATAATCGAAGCCACCATTTTGGATACTTCCTCTGAAGAAGTAATTGAAATGATAAGTAAAAACAAATTTACCGAGTACCAATGCTTTGAAACAATTTTAAAAGGGAAAGACCTTAAACTAAAACTTGCTGTTTTATATCTTATCGAGCAAAAAGGAGAGAACAAATACATATCCCTAATTACTCCTTTAATGCAAAATGATGATAAAAAAATCGAGGATTTTGCCAAAAAAGCATATACCAATATAATGACCAAAAACACTATTACATAATGAATTATAAATCTATTATAGAAAAAACAAAGCTAAAAACCATACAAACGCTGAGGTTTTTAAAAAAACACCCTTTTAAATCCTTAGGATATACATTTATTACAGGAGTCTCTTTTGTATTATTATTGTTTGTATTAACATATATTGGTTTTTTTGGCCGTATCCCAAAAGAAACTGAGCTCAAAAACCTGAAAAACCCATTAACATCAACTATATATGGTAGTGACAAGCAAGTCATTGGCAGTTATTTTTTGCAAAACAGATCTAATATAGATAGTACACAATTAAACCCGCATTTGGTAAATGCATTAGTATCTACAGAAGATGTACGGTTTTATACACACCACGGCATAGACTACAAAAGTTATGCAAGGGTAATAATCAAATCTATTTTGCTACAAAAAAGTACGGGAGGTGGTAGTACTATAACACAACAAATTGCAAAAAACCTGTTTGGAAGAAAAAAACAGTATATACTCTCTACCCCTATCAACAAAATGCGAGAAATTATAATTGCCAAAAGGCTAGAAAATATTTACAGCAAAGAAGATCTTATATTATTATATTTTAATACCGTTTCTTTTGGCGAAAATATCTACGGAATAGAAAAGGCCGCTATGCGTTTTTTTAGTAAAACCCCTAAAGAACTAACCTTGGCAGAAAGTGCTGCTTTAATAGGGGTTTTGAAAGCTCCTACCTACTACAACCCCAGAAAAAACAAAGATCGTGCAGAACAGCGCCGTAATACGGTTATGCAACAAATGTTAAAATATAGTTATATTACCCAAACAGATTATGATACTGCCAAAACTCCTTTGGTCATAAAATACCAACCACCACAAAAAATTTCTTCTTTGGCTTCTTATTACAAAGAATATGTAAAAACAGAATTTGACAAATGGGCTATTGCCAATCCTGCAAAAAGCGGATATGTTTATGATCTGGATAAAGATGGGTTAAAAGTATATACCTCTATAAATCCTTATGTTCAAAAATATATAGAAAAAGCAATGATCCGGCAAATAGAACGATTACAAGATATGATGAATAAAAACTGGAACAGTGCTACCACAACAGGAGGTAAAGACTCCCTTGTCAAAAAACTAATAGAAAATCACGGGCAAGTAAAAGCATTACTAAAACAAGGAAAAAACAAAGAAGAAATCACACAGTTTATCCATAAAAAAACATTAAGAAAATACTGGGAGACGGGCAAAGGATATGTATTAAAACCACAATCCCTGCAAGATTCAATAATAAACGCTATTATAAGGTTGCATACAGGCATAATTGTTATGAACAGCCATAATGGAAAAATAATGGGATATCTTGGTGGTATCGATTATGGTTTTTCTCAAACCGATAATATACAAACACAAAAACAAGTTGGATCTACTTTTAAACCTGTCACCTATCTGGCTGCCCTTGAAAATGGACTGGACCCCTGTGATTATTTTGACAATGCTTATAGAACTTACACAGAATATGAAAACTGGAAGCCAAAAAATGCTAATAACAAATATGGCGGAAGTTATAGCATGCAAGGAGCATTAACTCATTCTGTAAATACAGTATCTGTGTCTGTACAGCTCAAAACCGGAACCAAAAGAGTTATAAACCTGGCAAAAAAAATGGGCATTATTTCAGATATCCCACAAGTTCCTTCGATAGTATTGGGAACCGCAGATATAAGCCTTATAGAAATGGCTACTGCCTATGCCGGTATATCTAATGGTGGGACTGCTGTTACCCCATATACCATAGAAAAAATTGAAAACCACGATGGAACCATCTTGTATGAAGCAAAACCCAACTATAAAGGAAGGGTCGCTTCTAAACAAAACATTGTAAAACTTCAAAAAATGATGGAAGGAGTGTTAACAGAAGGTACGGGAGCAGGGTTTAAAAATTATGAAATCCCCTTTAACATTATTGGTAAAACAGGAACCACCCAAAACAATGGGGATGGCTGGTTTATTGGATGTTCTCCAGAAATTGTAGTTGCTGCATGGGTTGGCACACAAGATAAGAGGGTTCATTTTGCAAATACGTATATGGGATCTGGTGCTAATACTGCAATGCCTATTGTTGCTTCGGTTTTTAAAAGTTTAAGTAGTTGGAAAAAACCAATACTGTCTAATTTTGAATATGATATCCCATATTTTCCTTGTCCCGCATTTAGTGACCTTCCTGCACAAGAAGCATACACATTTTATAAAAATGACACTACTTATATACAGCAATTAAAAATTAAAGATTCTCTGTTATCTATAAAAAATATAGAAGTGGATTCTATAGCAACCGATAGCCTTAAAACCGTAAAAGATTCTTTACACCTGCCGTTAAACTGATTTAGCCTTCTAATGATAGTATTATTTTCTCCATCTTTTAAAAAATATGTTGCATAAATAAATATACTTGGGTTTAGCTTAACAGGTATTATACCAAAATATTTTGCCCGATATCCTTTAACCTGCTTTATGTATCAAAAAACCTAAAGTTTTCGGAAAAAGAAAAAGACAAACGTAAAAACTAGTACAATTTGGTACATAAACTATTTCCTACCCAAAAAAGGTAGCCTTTGCCATTTTATATATTTTTATATTTACCCTGTTTTTATTCTAGCTTGAAAATGATCAGGGTATTATTTTTTTTCTGTTCGATATTTGTTGTACATGCCCAATTTAAAGTAACGCATTATACTACAGCCAATGGGTTGCCCCATGATAGCCTGTACCAACTATTTCAGGACAGTAATGGATATATGTGGGTTTGTACAGACAATGGTCTTTTAAAATTTGATGGGCAAAAGTTTTCTACATACAACATTTCGAACGGATTGCCCAATAATTATGTAATTGATATTACCGAAGTCGAAAAATCAAAATATGCATTGGCTACCTGGGGAGGAGGGGTTCAAATCTTGCAAAATGACTCTATATACCCCATAAAGTCGTCTGCATTTTTAAAAATCAACCAGATTATCGATCATAAGGGATATTGGGTTGCTTCGTTTGGTCGGGGGATTTATTTACTTTCAAAAAATAAAGGCCAATATAATACCGAAAGATGGTACATCAATAAACAGATCCAAAAGCCTGTAGAAAATATTTTTTTTTCTATCAAAAAAGTTAAAGATAAGGTATTGCTTTTTGGGGGAAACAACGTTTCTAAAGATGGACTGACAGGGGTGTACAACATACAGCCAGAGAGCAAAAACATTCAAAAAAAATTCCCTTTTTTTACTACCAAAAAGATCAATGATATCATACCCTTTGGGGATAACCTTATTGCAATTACAGATAATGAAGAGTATTTGTTTAACGATACATATATATTAAAAAAACATACCCTGGATTTTTGGGGCAAGAAAAATAAGTTAAGGCTTAAAAGGGTTCTTAGAACAGGCGATTACAAGGTTTATATTACCGAAAATATAGAGACCAATAAAGATACCGTATATATTTTTCATCCAAATGATCTCAAAACACCTATAGAGGTTATTCCTCTTTCTGCGCTTACCAGCGATGCCATTCTGGATCACAATGGCAATATATGGATAAGCACTTTTGGTAATGGCCTTTTTTATATCAAAAAGCAGTCCCTTAATTTTTGTAATAAAACTTTTAACTCTAATACCATTATAGATATTACAGAATATAAAAATAAAGACCTGCTGTACTTGTCCCTAAAATCCCTTTACAAAAGATCCGCATCAGGAGATATAGAACCTTTGATCCTTTCAAAAAAAGATGATGCTTTTATTGCATTCGGCACAAAATATACCAATACTAATGACACCATATATATAAACATGGGGTTTGGTGAAAAAATAAATATCATCAGCCAACAAATCCCAATCTCTCAAATAGAAACCAACAGGATTGATTTTAACAACTATTACCTGCTTTATATTAGGAATCGATTACTAATATATAAAAATGATACTCGTCAAACCAAAATCGATCTGGAGTCAAGTGTGTATATAAAAGAAATTTATTTTCATAACGACCACTACTGGATTGCTACCAATAATGGTATCTATATATATAATAAAGATTTTTCTAAACTAACTCAAAAAATAACGGCTCAACAAGGACTCTCCAATACCAATGTAACCTCTATTGCTTTTAACGGAAATCATTTTTTTGCAGGTACCATAAATGGTCTCAATAGTATTGATAAAAATCATAAAATCACCAAATTTGATATCCCATCATCCCTGTCTTCAAACCATATCAACACTTTGTTGGTAGATCATAACAAAAACCTGTGGATAGGGACCCAAAACAGTGTTTTACTGTATTATAACAATGAAATATATAAGATATCGGATAGCCATCACGGGGATTCTTCTTTTTCGGTTAATAAAATATATGAAAGTTCTGATCACAAAATCCATATCGGAACCAATAAAGGAGTATACGTCATTAACAACCAAAAAGGGTTTACCCCAGAAAGCCCTCCCAGATTATTGGTGAAACCCGTATCCAAAAATTCTTTTCGGGCAAACGCTATTGACTTTTCTGGGTTGCAAATAGTAAAACAATATAAACTTAACAACGACCACTGGAAAAATTTTACAGAAAACACTATAGATTTTAAAGAGTACGGGTACAAAAACCATATCGTTCATTTTAGGGTAAGAAATGCCAAAAGCGAATGGGTATACTCAAAAAACCACTTGTTTAGCATAACACCTCCCTGGTACAAGTCTATTTGGTTTTATATTAGTACAGGCATAGTTGCAGGAGGGTTTCTTTTGTTAAGGATAAGAACGGTTAACCAGCGAAATGCCTTTTTGTACAGTGTCCTTACCAAAAACATGCAATTAACGGTAGAGCTGGATAATTCCAGAGAAAATATCGCCAAGGATTTTCATGATGAACTGGGCAATAAACTAGCTGGGATCAATATGGTTACCTCGGTTATTTTAGCCAACAAGGAGTTAAAAAAGAAGGACCCCGAGTCCTATAAATTGCTTCAAAGAATACGCAATGATGCCACCGACCTGTACCATGGGGTTAGGGATTTTATCTGGAGTATAGATGCAAAAAACGATAATGTTAATGAGCTTATTATCTACCTTACCGAGTTTGGGGAAGAACTTTTTGCCAACACCGGTATCAAATTTTTGGTCGATAATAAAGTTACCGATGCTCAGCCCCTTCCTTTTTACTGGAGCAGGCAACTCTTATTGCTTTTTAAAGAAGCCATGACCAACACATTAAAACATTCTAAAACTTCCTTGGCAACGCTGAATGTTGTTATAGTAAAAGAGGAACTTAGTATATCTTTTCAGGATTTTGGAAAAGGGTTTGATACCCAAAAATTAAAACGAAAAAACGGAATCACCAATATGCACAGCCGTGCAAAAAAAATTGATGGAACCCTTACCATAGAATCTATAAATGGGACTAAAATAACATTTAAAGGAACCCTAAAATAAACCAGGTCATGAAAAAAGTAATTATTATTGAAGATTATCAGGTATTATTGGACTCGTATGCAAAAATAATCAATACCTCTACGCAATTTAAAGTAGTAGGAAAGTATACCAATTGCGAGGATGCCATCCTTAATATTGAAGAAATAGATCCTGATTATGTACTGATTGATATTACATTACCGGGCATGAACGGTATTGAAGGGATCTCAAAAATAAAATCTATACTACATAATGTAAATATTATTGTAGTTTCTGTACACGAAAACTCAAAATATGTTTTTAGGGCACTTTGTGCGGGGGCTATTGGTTATGTAACCAAAAGTAGTGGTGAGAAAAAGCTATTAGAGGCTTTATCCCAAGCAGAACAAGGAGGAGCCCCTATGAGCATAAGTATTGCCAGGATGGTTGTAAAATCGTTTCAGCAAGTAAAATTTGATAACCTGACCCCCAAAGAGAACGAAGTATTGGTTTTATTGTCCAACGGAAAAAGTTATGCTTCTATAGCAGATCAACTAGAGGTAAGTACAAATACCATAAAATACCATGTAAAGAACATTTACGAAAAACTACATGTTAGCAGCAGGAATGAGATCATAGACCTGATCAGGCAGAAACAAATGGAATAGTTTTTTTATGCCTAAGAGCCTGAGTTTAATTGTTGCTTGGTGTTTCTGCCGATATTTTATTGAGTGGTGATGCTATAAGTATAAGTAACTTTTGAAGCTTTTCTAAGCTATACAGGATATGGACAATGAGGATAAGGCCATGGTCTTAAAATTCCTCGACCTTGCCATTATTTATACAAAATAGCCCCGCAGCCCCGATTTTGAACAAAAAACACATAACCAACTTATAAATAACACAATATAGCCGTTTGTAGTCGGATAGATTGCCTCTGCAACACTTGCGGAAGGTCTCGTGCATACAACAAGAGCGTCCGCAAGTGATGTAAAGCCGATTGTTGGTGCAACGATCGCGTCCGCAAGTAATGTAAAGGCAATTGTTGTGGTATAGATTGCTTCCGCAACCAATGTAAAGCCACTTTTAACACTTTGGATACCCTGCGCAAGTGTTGTGGAAGGTTTCGTCATTAAAAAATGTTGCGCGCAGACGTACGGCACTTAGCCCAACCTTGGTAAATAGCAGCGTGACCTGTCTGAACAAGATAAACAAGCTATCCTTTATAACCCAGATGCTTTGTTAAGGGATGCTAAGACTAGACAAGCATACTCATCATAAAACAATAAAAAAACCAGCTACATCCCTGTAACTGGTTCTTTGCTTTTATAACCCTACTTTGATTATACCGCTAAGTCAGGAGACTTTGCGGATCGGGATATATACTACATCTTAAGCCCTAATAAAAATATCTTTGCTTTAACCCAGATTAAAATGTAATGAGCTCGATACTGTATCGAGCTCATCATCAAAATTAAAAATTCATATAAGGAGTTCTACCCAAAAGGGTAATTTATTATACTCAAATATTAGCTACTAATTTTTAAAAACCACCTTTTACTTAGTGTTTATTTATTCAAAAAAATTATTGTTTAACTATTTTGTATACCCTAACGTTGTTTTCATAAATCAATTTAAGAATATACATCCCCGGAGGATAATTTGATATTTCAAACTCGGATTCTGTTGAGTCTACAGGTTTATTACAAACAACTTTTCCATCCAAATCATAGACTTTTATATACTTAAGAGGGTAATCCTTATTAGACTTTATATAAAAATGCCCAGAGCTAGGATTTGGAAAAACCTTAACTTTTTCACTGATTTTATCAGATTTCTGTTCTGTCATTTCTATTTTCATGTCCGCAAAATTTCCAATACGCCCACTAGATGGATCATTTGAACAATTGAAATTCATGTTTTGGATTATTGTATTTCCATTACTTGGGTATATATCCATAGCATTTGCAATAAAGCCAGAAGTACCGATAAAACCTGATTTTAGCTCTATATCCTTTGCTGTATATGTTGAAGAGTACGTTCCTGGTCCTAAACTTTTAAACGATTCAATATCTTTATAGTAATCAGAATATAAAAAATTGGATTGCTCATCATTACAAAATAATTTACCTTTATTTGGTTTTTCTTCTATAATGTCAAATCGATAGTCTGTTTGAAATATGACTGGTTTTTCGTAGTATTTAGAGCTAAACTTTGCTAACATTCTTATCTTAACATCTGTATCTTCTGGTAACTCAAATGTTATTCCTTTAAAATCATTCATTTTAATATATGGAGTTCCAAAAACAACCTCTTTTGCTTCTTTATCAAACTTATGGATTATAAATCTCCCACTATCTAATTCTTCATAAACAGGATTTATAACATTTCTTGTTACAGTTTGACCTAAAATATTAGAATGCTCGTATCCAGCAATAAACCTATCTTCTACAGAATAACCCCTTTTTCCTGTTCCTGTTGACTTGCATACAATAGCAAAATGGATGTCTATTAAATTCATACCATCTAGTTCATTTAAAACTAACTCAACATCTTCATCAAATTTATATTTTCTATAGTTCCCTTCATACCCTTCAATATATCTTGGTCGAGTCGGTTTGTATTGATTATCAATACAACCATATCTACCATATATTTTAGTTACTTTCACGGTTGGTGTTTTCTTCAAATTAATAGAACCAACAGAACAATTATAGGGATTCCATGCAACCGGAGGAAACATAGGTCCCTTAACCCCCGGTATTTTAATAGTTGTACCGCCTAAAGTTTTTTTAATATCCATAGTCCCTTCTATATTGAGATATTGTGTAACTGCTTGAGGTTTTGTAGAATTTTTATCATCAAAAGAACCTGTAATTAAATTAAAAAAACCAAGTACCGCTCCTGCCCCAGCTGAAATTCCTACGGCCGCATTAAATAATTGGGCTACATTATTTAAATTACTCACAGTTGATTTATAATTCTGTAAAAATTTAGCTGAAGTATTATCAATATTCTTTGTAGATGCTTTCATCTGATCTAATAGCTCGCTAGTAGTTTTCAATTGCTTATGAAATTTTCCATGTTTAACTGAAAATTGACCGGATGATACATTTCCTCCACTTATACTATGCTGCAAATCATTCGGAGCAGTAACACCTGTTCCGGATAAAGTAATTGAATAATTATCCACCCCATAAAAAAGAAACACCCATTTTTTGTTATCATATTTAGAGTGTTCTATATTATTATCAAACATGATCGGGAAATCTGCGGAGCACCATGATTGCAAACCTACATTGGGAATTATTACAGATAATTGATCATTTTTACCATTTTGTTCTCCATTAATATATTTATCTGTAGCCCAAGATCCATCATCTCCCCCTGCTAATATTCCAGGATTATTAGAATCGTGAAATGATAGATTCCCTAAAATATGACTATAGGTATCACTCCCATCTAAGTAAAAAAATGCTCTTACGATACTTTTATGCCTATTGTACAGAATAAAATAAGGGTATATACTATTAAAATTAGCCCATATCAATCCCCAGCCTTTTTCTTTCGTATAATCTTTGGTTTCATAGACATCGACAATCTCACCAACTCTTACGGAAGTTGATAAAAATGGAGGCTTGATATTAGCCCATCCATCATTTATCCCATCGTTATCCGGCTCTCCGGCACTCAACTCTCTTTGCCAGTTATTTTGATCCTGATTTTCCCAGTTCCAATTTGAATAATCTCCATCCTTTGGTATTTGCGCCATGCAAGGTATGCTGAGCAATATAACGTAAAATAGAATTAAATATCTCATCATTTATTTTTTTTAAATACAATTTTATCTTCTTATGTAATCAGACAGATTTAATTAACGTATTAAACAAAAGGTTATCGCCTGTTTAAAAACGTATATGTCAAAACTGTTCTATTTCTTAGCAAGTTTGGCTTCTAATAAACGAATACGCTTTTCCTGTTCAATGGTATACAATGTCAACTCTTCTATCTTTTGTAATAACTGGATCTGGAATGTCCCTACATTAACATCATTTTTGATCATCTCTGCTTCACTGGCAATTTCTGGCAGGTGCTTATGTTCTTTGATAAAACTTTCCACTTCTTCTA
>NZ_CDSBKO010000059.1:0-35283 GCF_977115655.1 Aquimarina sp. | reverse complement strand
CAACAAAGTAAATCATTATTGAAATTTAAACCCTATACAAACATAGGATGACAAGGATAACATGCGAACACCTCATGATGGATCTCAGTATGCACTGGAATGACAAGGGTGACATGCAAACATTACATCATGGATCCCAGTATGCAATGGAATGACAAGGGTAACACTCAAACATTACATCATGGATCCCGGTATGTATTGGGATGGCAAGGATGACACTCAAACATTAAATCATGGATCCCGGTATGCACTGGGATGATAAGGATAACATGCAAACATCACATTATGGATCCCAGTATGCAATGGGATGACAAGGGTAACACTCAAACATTACATCATGGATCCCGGTATGCAATGGAATGACAAGGGTAACACTCAAACATTACATCATGGATCCCGGTATGTATTGGGATGGCAAGGATGACACTCAAACATTACATCATGGATCCCAGTATGTACTGGGATGATAAGGGTGACATGCAAACATTACATCATGGATCCCACAGTATGCACTAGGATGACAAGGGTGACATGCAAACATCACATTATGGATTCCAGTATGCACTGGGATGACAAGGATAACATACGAACGCAAAACCATGGATCCCGGTATGCACTGGGATGACGAGGGTGACATGCAAACATCACATTATGGATCCCAGTATGCAATGGAATGACAAGGGTAACACTCAAACATTACATCATGGATCCCGGTATGTATTGGGATGGCAAGGATGACACTCAAACATTAAATCATGGATCCCGGTATGCACTGGGATGATAAGGATAACATGCAAACATCACATTATGGATCCCAGTATGCAATGGGATGACAAGGGTAACACTCAAACATTACATCATGGATCCCGGTATGCAATGGAATGACAAGGGTAACACTCAAACATTACATCATGGATCCCGGTATGTATTGGGATGGCAAGGATGACACTCAAACATTACATCATGGATCCCAGTATGTACTGGGATGATAAGGGTGACATGCAAACATTACATCATGGATCCCACAGTATGCACTAGGATGACAAGGGTGACATGCAAACATCACATTATGGATTCCAGTATGCACTGGAATGACAAGGGTGACATGCAAACATTACATCATGGATCCCAGTATGCACTGGGATGACAAAAAGAATATCATTCTGAAAACAAAACTAGTTTGTCGCAACACACAGGTATCCTGTTATAGATCCAGCCTTTAGTTTATCCTGAGCCAAGTCGAAGGGCTAGGATGACAAATAAAAAGCATTAGTTTTGATTAATAATCTCGAAGCAAGATCATGAGGAATTAAAAGTTTACTAAAACAAAATTAAACTTCTCTCCCATTCTTTTTTGTGCAATTTGGTTAATCGTATTTTCTGTTAATTGCAAGACTCTTGGGTATCCACCTGTAGTTTGGCAATCTCTCATTAAAACAATTAAATTACCTGATGGAGTTAACTGTACCGTACCCGGCAAAACTGGAGAAGTTATTATGGAAGAAATACTATTTTTTAACTTTTCTTCTAACTGAATTGCCATTCGATTTATGGTATTAGAAATTGTAAAAACAGAATTAGTTAAAACCCTTTTTTGCTCTATCGACAACGACTCATATTCAGGTCCCGGATATACCTCAACAACCTTTGTTGTTTTTGCAAAAAAAGAAGCCGAAACACCAGAGAAATTTCCCTTAAAATATTCTTGTTTTTTATATGCAATTCCATCCCCAACTGATAACTTTTTTTTAGCAGTAATCCCCCCATAATAAGATCTACTATCTAACACTATTGATGAACTAAACCCATCTTTAATTCCTACATATCCATATATTTTATTCTTACAAAAATTAATAACCAAAATATCATTTTTACCCACCTTGGTTTGATGATACATTTTTATTTTTTCACCATTTAAAAAAGCATCTACAGGAGCACCCGTTAAAGCAATACTTGTAGCTTCAGAAAATTGCAAAACAGGAGCTTGAAAAGTCCATTCTATACATGCGCAATTTTTATCGTTTCCTAAAAGTAAATTTGCAAACCTTAATGACTCTAAATCCATCGCACCACTTTTTGGAACTCCGTATTTTGAAAATCCAAAACGACCTTCATCTTGCACCGTAGTAAAAATACCTGGCTTTATTATTTTAACCAATCCCATCATAAAATCACAGATTCCGGAAGATAAACTCCATTAGAAACCAACAACCTTATATCGTTATATTCTTTTTCTTTTATCGGCATAAACTGTACACTATCCCCAGGAGAAACAAAACAGCACGGATCTGATTTTGGATCAAAAAAATCTAACGGACACATACCTATAACATGCCAACCACCAGGGCTATCTATTGGATAGACCCCGGTTTGTTTTCCGCCGATAGCAACTGATCCTTTTTTAACTTTTAATGAGGGAGTACTTTTTCTAGCAAAATGTAATGGATCTGCCAAACCACCTAAATATAAAAATCCCGGTAAAAAACCAATGAAATAAACTTTGTAAAAAGGAGCAGTGTGCATTGTAATCACCTCATCTATTGTTAGCGATTTTTGACTAGCAAAGCTTTCTAAATCCGAAGCTAAAGAAGGAGAGTAGCAAACTGGTATTTTCCATAATCGATTTTTCGTCTTTAAATCCTCAAACCCTGATAAATATAATGATTTTAACTCCAAAACAATACTATAGAAATCCTCTATAGTGATATGATAATAAATTAATAACGAGTTATATCCAGATATTACCTCAACAATTAATTTACCATAAAAAATTTCTATGCTACTTTTATAAAAAAGAAGGTCTTGCAATGTTTTTTCATCTATTTCTGAAGGCCATTGAATTAAAATTGCCTTTTCTGAATACCTTTTATATTGTAATTTATCGATCATCTTTTTTATAATTCACAACAAATTCAACAATGAAAACTCCCGATGCAAATACTGTAAAATGCCGACAGCTTTTGGATTATCTCCATGCACACATATTGTATCGAAACCAACAGGAACTTCTGCTCCATTTTTAGTTTTCACTTTTCCTTTAGACACCATCCTGAACACATGATCAAAAATTTCTTTTGCATCTGTTAAGACTGCATTTTTTTCAGAACGAGAAACCAGCGATACATCTTCATTATAATTACGATCTGCAAAAACTTCGTGCTTCACCCTAAAATCACCTTGTGCAAGATACGATAGTTTAGATTCTTTTTGCGTAATAATATACAATCTTTTATCGATATTTTTAACAGAATCTAAAATCGCAGAAGCTACTTCTTCATTTTTAAAAGCTTCGTTGTAAAGAGCCCCATGAGGCTTTATATGATGTAAATACACTCCTGCTTTTTCTGCATGAGATTTTACTAACCCAATCTGATCGGTTACTATGTCTACCAAATTTTGATATGGCATATCCATCTTTACCCTCCCAAATTTTTTGCGATCCGGATAAGAAGGATGTGCTCCTATTTTCACATTATTCTTTATTGCCAGTTCGATCGTTTTTCGTATCACTTCACCGTTACCTGCATGCTCTCCACAAGCTATATTACACCAAGTAATAAAAGGCATTATTTCTGCATCAAAACCTGCTTCTTCCCCCACATCTGCATTAAAAATTATTGTATTCATTTCCTACAAAATATATTTTTTACACTTACAAATTTATAATCACTTTCCACACCCCTCTAAAGCCTAAAAAACAAGTAATCGCCAATATGAAAATCCCTATCAGATTTTGTTTCCATGTATTGGTATATTTACCTAGTATTTTTTGTTGATTCATAACCCATAAAAGGAAGGCTGCGATGATGGGTAAAAGAAGCCCGTTTGCTACTTGAGCAAACTGAATAATTACTATAGATTTTATCCCTAATGAAGAAAATAAAACTCCTAAAAAAAGGATAAACATCCACACTGCTCTAAAGGATTTACTCTTAAGATTTGACTGCCATCCCAAACAACCTTTTACAACATAAGCTGCTGCAAGAGGAGCTGTAATTGCCGATGTAATTCCTGCCGAAAACAACCCTACAGATAACACATATTTTGCTATAGAACCAAAAACAGGTTCTAATCCTTTTGCCAAATCGGCTGCATTATTTATTTCTGCTTCTTGTATTGCTGCCCCTGTTATTATGATTGCCATAGAGACTAATCCCCCTAATACTATCGCTACTATGGTATCTTTTTTTGCTTCGGGTAAATCCTCTGTAGATTTCCATTTTTCACTAACTATGGATGCATGCAGAAATAGATTATACGGCACTACCGTAGTACCTATTAAACCTACAATAGTAAGTATGTTATCTGTAGAAAAATCAGGGACAAACCCTCTAAAAAGAAGAGAAAGATCCGGCTTAGTTACTATTGCAGTGACAATAAATGCTGCACTCATTAACAAAACCAACACTATTAAACTACGTTCCAGAACCTTATAATTACCAATATACAGTAACACAAAAGCTATTATACCAATAGCTATACTAAAATAATTAATCGAAATACTTTGTTCGTTACCTCCTGAAGATTCTAAAAGTGTGGATAACCCTAATGCTCCTCCACTTATATTACCTGCCTCATAAGCTGCATTACCTATAAAAATTGCGGATAAGATTAAAGCTATCAATATCCCTCTTACAATTTTATTATCGAACTGCGATTTTAACACTTCGCTTAGTCCTTTTTGGGTAACCACTCCTAATCTTGCTGCCATTTCTTGCAAAACCACACAAGCAATAATAGATAATACCAAAGCCCATAGTAATGAAAATCCAAATTGCACCCCTGCCAAAGTACATACCGTTACTGTTCCCGGACCTATAAAAGCTGCTGTTACCCAAGTGCCCGGTCCTATATTAAAAAACTTTTTCATTTACTCTGCATTAGTGTCTAAAGCATAAATAGCAAATGATCCAAGCCAATGCCCACCCTCATAACTATCTCCTACCAGATTTGGCAAAGAATAATTAACATGCGTATTTGCTACCGAAAAAAGATGCGCATAGTCTTCATATTGCTTTGCAAGCCCGTATAAAACCCAAGCTCTGCTAAAGTTAAGCCCATCTAAATGCACTAATTTTCCGTCGGTACGATCCGATACTTCTCCTACAGGAATAGTAAAATCTTTATTTTTGAGCTGTGGCATAAAGTTGGTAATCCAAATATCAAACTGGGATTTATCTAATATTCTTCGCATTAAATCGACTTCTTCTAAACAAGGAGATAAAAAATCATAACCTCCAGGCTCCCAACTAATCGGACAACCTTTATCTTTTGTATAAAAATCTTTTGCTCTTTTTTCTATAAGCGCTTTCAGTTTTTGATTTCCTGTAGTATGTGCATAATCCCATGCAAAAGATAATCCAAATGCTGTATTTGGGTGCTCTCCTACCCGAACCGGGTATTTTAACTTTGGTAAAAAATCAATATACCTTTGTATTATAATATCTGTTAGCGGTTGCAAATTTTGTTCTAACTCTCTTGCCAAAGGGTCTTGCCAGGTATGCAACTCTTCTGCCAATTTAAGCAACCACGCCCAACCATAAGTTCTTTCATAAGATTTGTTATGTTTTCCTTCAAAATAAGTAACCTCTTCTTCTATATTTTTTGCAGATATATTTTGAAGTAATTTAATTCTTGCTTCTTCTCTTTTTTCAAGGTTTGGAAATTCTTTTAGAAGTTTTACCAAAGACCAGTGCCCGTGTACCGAAGAATGCCAATCAAAACAACCATAAAACGCCGGATGCAAACTATGGGGTTCTCCTATATTTTCTTTCCCTCCTAATGTCTGCCCTAATTTGTTAGGGTACTCTATTTGTAAGCAAGCTAATGGGAGATCTGCAAGAGTATTCGCTTGTTTTAAGGTGAGTTGTAAAGGAGTTTCTATTGGGTTTTCTTGTACTGCTTCAGTATGTATCTCCTCTGACTCTTGATGTTGTGTTTTTACTTCTTTATTACAACCTAAAAGAGCCAGCCCTATGATTAAAAATAGTATTCGGTTCATAATCAATATTTAAAGTTTTGAAAAAAAATGATTCCTCTAAAAATATTGATTTCCTTATGCAGACTACTAAAATTGTTAATAAGAACAGGGAATAGTTTATAAATTTTAAGTAAATACTAAAGTATACTGTTAAAACACTAAAATATCTTATCCCAGCCAACCATCTCTATCCAGACTCCGATATTGAATCGCTTCAGAAATATGATCTCCTTGTATAGATTCGGCACCTTCCAGATCTGCTATTGTTCTGGACACTTTTAGAATACGATCATACGCTCTTGCAGAAAGGTTTAACCGCTCCATAGCTGTTTTAAGCAGTTCTTTTGAGCTAGCTTCTAATTTGCAATACTCCCGTATTTGCTTTACCCCCATTTGTGCATTATAATGTATATTTTTTAAGGCTTCAAAACGTTTGGTTTGGATATCCCTGGCAAAGGTTACCCGTTTTCTTATTTCTACGCTTGACTCCCCCCTTCTTTCTTCGCTAAGTTTATCAAATGGTACTGGTGTAACCTCTATATGAATATCTATTCGATCTAATAATGGTCCTGAAATTTTACTAAGATAGCGCTGCATTTCTGCCGGCGAAGATGTAACAGGTGCATTAGGATCATTAAAATAGCCTCCGGGACTTGGATTCATACTTGCTACCAACATAAAACTAGATGGATAGGTTACTGTAAACTTAGCTCTGGATATGGTTACTTCTCTATCTTCCAGAGGTTGTCGCATTACTTCTAAAACTTCACGCTTAAATTCTGGTAATTCATCCAAAAACAAGACTCCATTGTGAGACAACGATATTTCGCCGGGTTGCGGATAACTTCCCCCGCCTACCAGTGCTACATTGGATATAGTATGGTGCGGACTCCTGAAAGGACGTTGTGCCATTAACCCCACATTATTTTTGATACGTCCTACTACACTATGTATTTTTGTAGTCTCTAAAGCTTCTTGTAATGACATTGGAGGTAAAATACTGGGTAATCTTTTACTTATCATTGTTTTACCGCTTCCTGGAGGACCTACCAATATAATATTATGTCCTCCTGCAGCAGCAATTTCCATACACCGCTTTATACTTTCTTGTCCTTTTACATCTGCAAAATCAAATTCGGGATTATCTAATGCTGTATAAAACTCTTCTCTTGTATTTACTATAGTTTGCTCTAGCGTTCCTTTTTCGTCAAAAAAGTCAATTACTTCTTTAATGTTATCTACTCCATATACTTCCAAATTATCTACAATCGCTGCTTCTTTTGCATTTTGCTTAGGTAATATAAACCCTTTAAATCCTTCTTCGCGAGCTTTAATAGCTATAGGAAGTGCTCCCCGAATTGGTTGCAGACCACCATCCAGAGATAATTCTCCCATTATTACATATTCTGAAATAGCCGTTCCTTTAATTTGAGAGCTTGCGGCAAGAATCCCCAAGGCTAATGTAAGATCGTAGGCAGAACCTTCTTTTCTTAAGTCTGCAGGCGCCATATTGATAGTTATTTTTTTACCTGGTAGTTTATACCCATTGTTTTGCAAAGCAGCAGCAATACGATAGCTACTTTCTTTTATTGCATTGTCCGGCAGACCTACCAAATGGTATCCTATCCCTTTATCAATATTAACTTCTACAGTTATTGAAGTCGCCTCAACCCCAAAAACAGCACTACCAAATACTTTTGTAAGCATATATATTTTTGTATAAATACAAACATAAGTATAATTAGTTTTAAAAAATGAAACTTATTTTTTGTATGGGAAGAAAATTAAAATTAAAAATAATTGCAAAAAAGCAAAAAACCATCTATTCACACCAGATTTACTATAAAAAATCTGTCGAATCGATGGTTATACACTCTGCTATGTATAAAAAAGCAGGGCTGCCACTTTATTAAGAATATATTACATATAGCATTACTACAAAGCTTACACCCTACTTATATTTATGTATAAATTACATAACAAACAATTATAGTATTGCTTCTTTTTGTACAAGAAACAATTTTTCATTTAAAAATTTTAATGCTGGTATTTTATCTTTGGTATCTACCAGAATCGATATATTATTATTGCTTCCTCCATAAGAAACCATTCGCACTGGAATAAAATTTAATATCTCAAAAAGTCTGTATGAATTTTTATCGTTAATAACAGATTCTCCTACTATACAGATTATACTATGATCCTGATCTACAGTTACCTCTCCATAAGCTTCTATTTCTTTGATTATTTCATCTAAATTACTAGTATCGTCTATAGTTAGTGATATTGCAATTTCTGAAGTAGTAATCATATCAATAGAGGTATGATGGTTATCAAAAACCTCAAAAATCCTCCTTAGATAACCATGTGTCATTAGCATTCGATTAGATTTTATCTTAATCGCGGTAATATTATCTTTTGCAGAGATAGCTTTTAATCCTTTTTGATATGTTTTATTTGAGATTACTGTTCCTGTAGCTTCCGGATCAAAAGTATTTTTTAAAAATACAGGAATATCTTTATCTACTAAAGGTGAAACTGTTTGTGGGTGAAGAATTTTAGCTCCAAAATAAGCTAATTCTGCTGCTTCATTATAGGTAAGATGCGAAATAGGGTGTGTTTCGTCTACATATCTTGGGTCATTATTATGTAATCCATCTATATCTGTCCAGATTTGTACTTCTGAAGCGTTTATGGATGCTGCAATAATGGTGGCTGTATAATCACTTCCTCCCCTCTTTAGATGGCTAATCTGTTCTTTTTCGTCTCTGCAAACAAAACCTTGTGTTATATATAATGATGATTGTGGGTTATTTTTTAAAACCTCGTTCAATTTTTTTCCAACTTTATCCTGATTTGGATTATCTACAGAATCTACGTACATAAATTCCTTGGCATCCAATAAAATGTTAGAGACTCCTATAGAGTTTAAAAACCCGGAAAAGATATAAGTCAACAACGTTTCTCCATAAGTAATTATTCTGGAATTAATAACATCTGAATATTCTTGACTAGATATCTCAAACATTTCTGTTATCATAGATGATAAACCATCTTTGAGTTTGTTTTTTATTGTTTCATCAAAAATCAATGTATCTATGACATCGGTATGTTTACTTTCTAAACGATGTAAGTTTCTGGTTATAGCATCGGCATCGTTAAATTTTATATTCTCTACCAATCTAACTAATTGGTCTGTAACACCAGACATAGCAGAACAAACTACAATTTTATCCTCTTGATCTGCTATTAAAATATCTTTTACTCTATTTAGGTTTTCTACAGATCCTACAGAGGTTCCTCCAAACTTTAAAATTTTCATCAATCTACCTTTTTACTATTTTTAACACTGCATAATTAATTAATACTATACAAATAATAAATTTTTTAAAATAAAAAGCATAGATTTGTACAGTATGTTAAATATATAACAATGAAAACAATTACAGATTGTGTGCATAATATTTTAAGGCACCAACCTTTTCTTGAGGATGCTTTATCCAGAGATATTATAAACTTTAGTTCTTTGGCTGTTGATCTATTACCTACTGTAGAAAAAACAATGAAGAAACCTGTTAAGGCTGGTTCTATTGTTATGGCACTAAGACGTTACCATCCCAAACGAATTAAACATATCGATAATTTAAGAAACTTAGGAGATATTGTGGTAAGATCTGGTATAACAGAGTATACTTTTTTAAATTCTAATAGTATTTTAACGAGCCAAAGCAATCTGTTAGAGAATGTAAAAAATGAAACAAAAGCTTATTTTACATATTCCAGTAATTTTCAGGAAAGTAATATTTTGGTAACTTCATCGCTTAAAAATATAGTTGAAAAACATTTTAAAGAGGAGACATGCATTTCTGTTACAGATAATTTATCTTCTATTTCTATTGCTCTGCCCGAAGATAACACCAAAGCTATTGGTTTGTATTTTTATATTTTTAAGTTATTGGCATACGAGGGTATTCCTGTTTTTGAGGTTATTTCTACTTCAAATTATTTTACTTTGTTTTTAGAAAAAGAATATGTCAATAAAGCTTTTTTATTAATGAATGAGATAAAAGAAAACTAGCGCGCTTAAATTTTGTTGTAATACCGGTTTAGTTTTGAAATATCAATATAATACCAATTTAATTTTTTGATGGCGTATAATTAAATTGAATTATTTTTTCCTTTATAAATCTTTCATGCCATTTCATATTAATTTAGCTATATTTAATATGTCATTAGAAAATTAAATTGGTATAAATCCAAGCAATGACTAAGTATACAAAAACCCTGCTAAATCGCAGGGTTTTATAATAAAAACATATTGCTATATAATTACCAGATATGTACTCTTTTGTCTGGTGCTAAATACATTTTATCTCCTTCTTTAATATCAAATGCATCATAAAACGCTTGGACATTTAATAGCGGCTGTATTGCACGAACTTTACCAGGTGAATGAGGATCTGTTTTAATTTGCGTTCTTAAAGCATCATCTCGTACCAGAGTACGCCATACAGTAGCCCAAGACATAAAGAAACGTTGTTCTGGTGTAAATCCATCAATTTTTTCTGGCGTACCATTTTCTGCAAAATGCATTTGCAATCCATCATAAGCCCCTAGTACTCCTCCCAGGTCACCGATATTCTCTCCTAACGTAAATTTACCATTAATGTATACACTATCCAACACTTCTATTGCACTATATTGTTCTGCCAAAGCATCTCCTCTTTCTGTAAATTTGGCAAGATCCTCATCTGTCCACCAGTTAGAAAGGTTTCCTTTTGCATCAAAACGAGCACCAGAATCATCAAAAGCGTGTGATATCTCATGTCCTATTACTGCTCCAATTCCTCCATAATTAACAGCATCGTCTGCTGTATAATTATAAAATGGTGGCTGAAGTATTGCTGCTGGAAAAACTATTTCATTATTAAGCGGATTAAAATATGCATTTACTGTTTGCGGTGACATCCCCCATTTTGATTTATCTACAGGCTCTCCTATTTCTGCATAGTTTTTATCTTTAGTCCATTTGTTTACCGCGACCATATTATCAAAATAAGATTTATCTGCGGACACTTCCATTTTTGAATAATCTTCCCATTTATCAGGATAGCCAATCTTAACTGTAAACTTTTCTAATTTCTCAATTGCTTTTGCTTTTGTTTCATCCCCCATCCAATCTAACTTCTGGATACGTTTTTTATATGCATTGATTACATTAGCAATCATTTTTTCGGCCTTTTCCTTAGCTTCTGGCGGAAATTTTGCATCTACATATAGTTGTCCTAATGCTTCTCCTACCGTATTATTAACTACTGCAAGCGCTCTTTCATCTGCTGGCCGTTGTTCTTTTTGACCTCTTAAATATTTACTATAAAACTCCCAGTTTTTTCTTTCAATATCTGTGGTTAATTGATTTGTTGCACTATTAAAAGTATCCCATCTAACCAAAGTTTTTAAATCTTCGATAGGAGTATTTTTTAAAAACCCGTCTAATGCTTTAGCATATCTTAATTGTGCTACAATAATAGTGTCAAACTTTTTTGTAACTCCAAGATCACTTATCATCTTATTAAGGTCGATAGACGATAACATTTTATCTGCTTCTGCTATTGTTCTAGGATTGTTATAGTTTCTTGCATCTCTACTTTCTACCTTATTTAATCTTGGCTCTGCCAATTTTGTTTCTAATTCAAGGATTTTATCTGAAGCAGCAGTAGCATCTGCCTCTGTGTCTCCTAAGATTTGTAACATTCTAACGATATGCTTTTTATACTCTTCTCTAATATCTTTAGATTTTTCATCCTGATCTAAATAATAATCTCTATCGGGTAATCCCAAACCGTTTGCTCCTAAATATACAGCATTCATTGCACTGTTATTTAAATCTGCTTGTACTCCTATCCCAATAAAAGGAGAAGATACGGATGGATTTTTTGCAAGTACTGTTTGTAAGTCCGCAATATTTTTAATCGATTCTATATCTTTAAGAGCTGATTCCAGAGGTGCAATACCTGCTTTATTTCTAGCTATAGTATCTAGTTTTGTATCAAAAATAGCCAGTGCTTTTGCTTGATCTGTATCTGCACTATATTTTCCGCTTTTCTTAGCATTGGCTAAAATTTCTAATACATCCTGGTCTGTTGATTTACGAAGAACCCCAAACCCTCCCCAACTGGTACGATCATCAGGAATAGTGGTGTTTTTCATCCAATTACCATTAACATAATTGTAGAAATCATCTTTAGGGCTAACTGAAGTATCCATATTTTCCAGAACTATTCCCGGGATCTTTTCTACTTGAGCAACTGGTTCATTTTCTATTTTTTTTGTTTCATTTTTACAACTACCAAAAACAAAAGCGAATGTTGCCAAAAAGTATACATTTTTCATTTTTATACTCATTCTATTATTAATATTATGATTAATTATTACAATATGACGCATGAATTAAGGATTCGTTACGAATATTAATTTTGTAATTTATATAAAATGAAGTATGTTGTCCCTATTTACTCCTTTTTTTAACGAAAAAATAAGAATAAATAAATAGAATACACCCTAAAATGTACTTAGAGCAAGTATTTTTTATTTTAACAATCGGGTATCAAAAGAAAAAGGTTCTACACTTAGAAGTTTTACTTTATTGAACTTGGGATGTAAAGGATTAATCAAGAGGTTTTTTTCTTTAGGTATTATAATACTCGGTACCATAAGTCCCAAATATTTTTCTTCTATTATCCATTGCATTCCAAAATTCTGAACTTCTACCGGTACTGGTATTTTATTCCAGTTATCCGGTAATTTACTTGGGTCTATTTCGGTTATTAAGGTATCCGGAACTTCTATAGAAGCAATTGCCATATCATCTGGAAAATATGCTGCTGGTAAATGAGCTAATACTTCAAGTGCAGAAAGTGCAGCGGTAGTACTGGTATATAAAACAGCGACCCCTTTAGGGTTCCATCTGCCACCTACTGTTTTAGCTCCAATCCCGGTTAAATCTTTAATATATTTCTGCTTTGCTATTCTATATACCTGCATTATGCAAAAATTCCATGTTCTATACGAACCAATTCTTCATTTAATAATTGAAACCCAAAAGTAGTATCCAAAAGTTCTTTTGGTTTTTTCATAGCCAGTGCTACACTTGGATGCTCCATCCAGCTTTTAAAACGACTAAGATCCCCAAAAATATTCTCTCCCTTTGCATAAAGCTTAGCCAGTTGTAATACTTTGGCACTGGCTTCTGTATTTAGCTTTTTATTCAAATCATAGCGTTGTATTGTACGCTCTGACATATTTAAAACATGGGATAGTTCTTTAAGATCAAAATCAATAGTCTTTGCCAAATGTAGCAGTGCTTTTTTATCTATTCCGTTTCTTGACAACTCTATAAAATCATACATATTACGTAATGGGATATCTATATTTAAGTATCGTAACAAACCTTTATTTTCAAAACTATCAAAATCTAATGGGGATACTGCGCTCATAACTACATATTTTATGACAAAAATACAAAAAAAAACGACAAGTGTCTTATTTTATTGTTAAAATTGAGTCTAATTCTGGTTTTACCTCATGTAACCTTGCTTCTATTGATCTAACAGCTACCGTGGATAAATACCTGCCTAATGGTAGAACAGGTTTTATTAAAAGAACTTCCTTTTCTGCATTTTTCAACAATGATTTTGGAGGAGAAATTGGTATCATAGTTGGTTTTAATTTTACCTCATAGCTATTTTCTAATTTTTTGATAATTTCTTGGGTATGACCATACCTTACATTTTGTAAAGTTGTTAATGGAGCATCAAATTGTGTTTGTGTTTTTACAATATTACGTTCTTCGTTATTAGAAATAATTAAATGTTTAATTTTTATTTTATTCTGCAATAAAGGAAAAGAATCTTGCAGTATTTTTTTTAAAACCTCTTCTACCCCTTTGGATACTGTACCTCCAATGTTATCATAATATCCTGCATCTGCATATTGGTCTGAATATAATATCCCTGATTTAGATTTTTTTCGTATTTCCCCAACAGGTGTTATATAAGGAAAACTTGCATTTATACGCATAGCTGTAGCTATTGCGATAGATTTTTTGGGATAGCTTTGTTGTAAATTTTCTATAAAATCATTTAAACCTGTAAGAGGTTTTAAATGATTATAAGCAACAGGACTTATCACATTATAATTTCCGGTTTGTGTATGTGTTGTATTAATTAATAATAAAGGGGGTACTATATTGCCTGTTATCCTACCCGATTTATCTATAACATTTTTATAAAAAGACAAAAACTCTTTTTGTAAAACATTTTCATCTTTTTTTTGCAAAAAGAGTTCCCTGTATTTACTGCCCCATTGCTCTTCTAATAATTGCCCTCTATTTTTAAACTTGAACAAACCTGTACTTTCTTTAAACAGATCTCTTCCTAATAAAGAAAGTAAGGCTACAGATAAGTAATTCTCTTTATAAACAGCACTTGCTTTATATTTCAAAATCTGGTTTTCATTATCCGGGGCTATTTTAAAATTAGCTTTTTTGTGTTCTAATAGAGCTTGTTGTGCTTCTATAAAAAACATAGAGTTACCTACACTTCCTCCTGAGGCTCCTGTTAATACCAATAAATTTTCTTCAAAATATTTTCCGTTAGATTTTTCGTACAAATAACTGTGTACCAAAAAAGACCAAAGACCAGCTCTGGAACCTCCTCCTTCTGAGGAAGCAATTATTATGGGAAAACTTCCTTTTTGACCTTTTATTAAAGGAACCCTTTTCTTTATCCATTCATATACATACTCTTCCATTAGAGGTCTCTCTATATTAGCTGATTTGAGGGCAAGCTGATAATGACCTGAATGCTTTGAAAAAAATCTTGCGGAGAACAAACATAGGATAACGGTTATAGAAAACAAGGGTAATCGTATCTTTTTACCCAAAAGAATCAATACAAAACTTATCATAAACAAACTCAATAAAGATAGTATCAAAACAGATAATGGATTGATACGAACAGACCATTCTGGAATGAAATTAAGTAGTAAAAAAGAAAGTAATAAAACAAACCCTGCTATTAAAACCGATCCATAAAATATTTTTTTTGGAAATTCTTTTAAAAAAAGATAACTATTAAAGGATAACGTAAAAAAAAATATAACCAATGCACTATTAGATAAAAATAGGTTTCCCAAGTCTTTTTCTGTTTGTGTATTTAATGTTCCAAGGGATATTATAAAAATAATTAAGCCTATAGATAACAAAATTAAAAAGACATTGGTTTTAGGTGTTTTATAAAAAAAGCCTTGTATCTGTTTATACAGAAAAGGTTCTGATAACAACAATAAGAAAAAGATGCTAAAAACCAGTGTGTTTTCCGGATTTAAAAAATTAGTATATATATTATCCAATTCAAAAAGCTTCATGGCATTTAATATACTCAAGGCCGAAATAACTAATAACAATAAAGCTAATATCCTAGGCACAATCTTCCTCATGTGAATTTTAACCTGATAATGGTATCGTACAGGTGTTGCTTTTGATTGAAACTTATAATGCTGATTTGGTATAAAACCAATCAGATTAGAAAATGAAATATCCTTATAATTATAGAAATAAAAATATTTGGGAATATTCCAAATTAAAAACGCGGAGACTGTAAGAAGAAAAAAATATAAAGGCACCTCAAATATAAATGCATCTGCTTGGTTAAGGATTAGTAGTAAATCTATTGTTTGGGGAAAATGCCACAAGGCAAAATATACTGCCAGCAAAAAAAATAAACTAATAATATTATTATATAATTCTTCTAATAATATTTTAAACCAGACACTAAAATGCTGAAAAAACAACAATGGTTTTATCATTTCTACAATAATTAGGTATTTAAGAATGGTATAAATCTAAATGAATTAAACTAATACTCCTGTTTTAGAAAAGTTAATTCCTTTACCCAAAAACTAATTGAATAGATAATTATTGGTCGGAAAATAAAAAAA
Source organism: Aquimarina sp. (assembly GCF_977115655.1). Classification (NCBI taxonomy): domain Bacteria; kingdom Pseudomonadati; phylum Bacteroidota; class Flavobacteriia; order Flavobacteriales; family Flavobacteriaceae; genus Aquimarina; species Aquimarina sp. The sequence goes on along the minus strand of NZ_CDSBKO010000059.1, from coordinate 19,304 downwards.
CACATACCCTATTTATAGTGTTTACAAGGACTTATTCGGGTTTTTTATATTAAAATCACAAATCATATCAATATTATCGTGTAAAAAAACACATTTTTAATCTAAAATTTTGTATATTGTCGTTGATTTTAAGTCTTACATCGATTAAAAATCAAAAATAGTAAGCTTTTACTTACAAAAAATAAGAGTTTAACCCTAAAACCAAACTTTATGAAAACATTTTTACCCATATTAGCCTTGTTTTTAACAAGCATTACTTTTGCAAATACAAAAATTGACATTTCATATAAATTAATGTCTGTTACAGAAAATACAATTGTTGATGGTTTGGATGAAAACACAGAAGAAGGTGTTATTTTTATTACAGAAAGCTTGCACTTAGAAGCAGGAGTACGAATAAAAATCAGAAATGCTTGTTTAATAATTCTTGGTGATCTTACCGGAAGTGGTATAATAGATATAGATGAAACCGCAACAGTAACCCTAGAAGGTCAAGAACAAGGAAGAATCACTTTTATTGATAGATTTTTGGCAGATGATACCTGTCAACAAAATACGGATCAAAAAACTTTTAAACACATAAAAGATGTTCCACAAGGTCTTAATTACAGCCTTTATAACATGTCTGGAAGATTACTAGACAAAGGTAATGTAGATGACTATATTCAAAACTACATAGATCCTAAAACATATTTAATAAAAATAGAGGGATACAAACTAAAAAAGATAGTTTTTAAAGGATAAATTAATCATTAAAAGTAAGGTTTAAAATCCACGGCACTGTTTTGTCGTGGATTTTTTCAAAAAAAGGTCTTTTATGTTATTGTCTATTCGTTTAATTTATGAATAAAACAGCTATTGTATTTCAAAAAAACCTATATTTAACAAGTTATCCCTTGGTATAAACCCATACCCTCGAGTTTAGAGTACCAAATCAATGCAGAACTCCACCAAATAAATTAATTATGGTTCACATATCATGGTTCAAATCTGAAACTGCTAGATATACTTTATATGGGATCATGTTTGGTTTTGTTTTTCCAATTTTGGCCACGAGTATAGATATAGTAAATCTTGGTCTTGATTTTTCATGGAAATCTGCAATTTTTGTGCAAAAAAACTATCCAATCCATTATATCATAGATACAGCTCCCTTTTTTTTGGGATTATTTGCAATGTTTGGAGGTAGGAATTTGGACAAATTAAAACAAACAAATAAACAAATTTTAAGGGCTTCAAAATTTAAACAAGATTTTTTAGCCAATATGAGTCATGAAATAAGAACTCCCATGGTTGGCGTTATAGGAATGATCGATTTACTTTATAAAAATACTACTCTAAATGATCTTCAAAAAGAATATGTTTCTACTATTCATCAATCTTCCCTTAATTTGTTGGATATTTTAAATCAAATTCTGGATATATCAAAAATAGAATCCGGAAAATTCAGCCTATTTCCTACAAATATCAATTTCAAAAATTTGATTCGTCAAAATATTGATCTTTTTTCTGCTACCTTTGGTGTCAAAGAAATAAAATTAGTTTCTACATATTCAGATAATTTGCCAGAAAATATAATGGGGGATAGTAATCGCTTAACTCAAGTTATTTCTAACCTTATTGGTAATGCCATAAAATTTACTCAAAAAGGTGAAATACATATAAAAACTTCTATTGTTACTGAAAAAAATGATGAATTGACTATAAAAGTAGAGGTTATCGATTCTGGTATCGGTATCCATAAAAAAGATCAGGAAACTTTGTTCGCAAGATTTAGTCAATTTAACGAAGCTTCTATTATAGCTGGAGAAGGAAGTGGGCTTGGGCTTACAATATGTAAAAAATTAGTAAGCCTGATGCAAGGAGAATTAGGGGTAGAAAGCGAGTTTGGAAAAGGCAGTAACTTTTGGTTTACTTTTAAAACCAGAAGGATTGGTGTTTCTATAGCCAAAGAAGGTAAAATCATGCAAAATATTGTTCCACAACAATACAACCTTCATATATTATTAGTTGAAGATTCTGAAACAAGTATATTGGTGTCAGAACAAATTTTAAAATATTTGGGATGCACTACAGAGGTAGCAAAAAACGGCAAACAAGCATTGCAGATGTTTAAAGAAAACTGGTATGATCTTATTTTAATGGATATTAATTTACCAGAATTAGATGGTGTACAAACATGTAATCTCATTCGCGAAAGTTATAAAAATGTTCCTCCGGTAATAGCTTTAACTTCTAACGCTTTGCCAGGGGATGCAGAAAGATATATAGCCAAAGGCCTGGATGATTATATTACCAAACCTTTTACTACAGAAATTTTAAATATAAAACTCAAAAATTGGTTTGGAGATCATAGTGATTATCATTAAAAATACATAACGCAGCACCTCTTTTTGCTTAAATTATTGTTTTAACGTATTAACAACGAACTTTTGTTCAAAATTTATTATATTGTTTTAGGATAAGCTCTTAAACTAGTTTACAACCAAAAAGATTGAGCTATGGCTAAAAATACTTTATCATACAAAAAATTTAAAAACTTGCTTTTGTTTGTTTTTTTAATAATTGGATATCCCATAAACATTTATTCATTCACCTGTTTTCAGGATAGCACTGATAGTATTAATTATGACGAATACAAAGGGTATATTTTTGATTTAGAAACCAATAAACCGCTTGCTTCTGTAACCATTTCTGTAAAAGAAACTAATATTTCTACCATTACTAATGATGAAGGTGAATTTTTGTTAAAAGTTCCCAAAGACATGGCAGATTCAAAAATAATCATTTCCCATCTTGGATATCGGGACAAAACAATTGCTCTTTCAGAATTTAACGGAGGTGTATTAAAAATAAAACTGGAAGTATCTATTACAGAATTATCTGAGATAACTATAGGCTCTAAAGATCCTGAAGCCCTAATACGAGCTGTTATTAAGAAAAAAGGAAGTAATTACCTAAACGATAATGTTGTTATGACTGCGTTTTACAGAGAAACCATAAAAAAACGCAGAACTTATGTTTCACTTTCTGAAGCTGTAGTTGATATATATAAAAGCCCGTACGAATCTCCAAAAACAGATATTATCAGGCTTTTTAAGGCGCGAAAAAGTGCAGATTACAAAAAATTGGACACCTTGACATTAAAATTGCAAGGAGGTCCATCCAGTGCATTGTGGCTGGATGTAATGAAAAAACCCGAACTTCTTTTTACAGAAAATATGACCAATAATTATCAATTTAGTTTTGATAAATCCACAAAAATTAATGATCGGGATATTTATGTTTTAAATTTCAAACAACACTCACATATAAAAGAACCTTTATATTTTGGAAAATTATACATAGATTCTGAAACATTAGCAATGACCAAAGCTACTTTTAGCCTTAACATGGATAATAAAGAAGAGGTAAGTAAAATGTTTGTTAGAAAAAAGCCGAAAAACGCAAAAGTGCAGCCTACTCTTGCCAGTTATACTATTGATTATCGGCAAAATGATGGCAGATGGTATTATGGCTATGGACGAATTGATCTTGTTGTAAAAATAAACTGGAAGAAAAAATTGTTTAACACTATCTACAAATTAAACGTAGAAATGGCAGTTACCGACTGGGAAAAGAACCCAAATAATGAAACTATAAAACCTAAAGACCGGTTAAATCCCTCAGTTGTTATTAGTGATGAGGCTTCTGGGTTTTCTGACCCAAAGTTTTGGGGAGAATACAATGTTATAGAGCCCGAAAAACCAATAGAATCTGCTATTCAAAAGATTCAAAAACAATTACGTAATTTGAATTAATTTTGCTGTTACATAAGTGTGGATACCCTTTTTTTATAAAGTAAATTATCCATATACAATATACCCAACTACATTCCTTAAACCAGACATCAAAAAGATGTCCAACTTTTATCCTAATCAACAGTCCATAGCAACCTCAAAAGATGTGTTTATGAGGCTATATACTATATTTACGGGACAACGTACATAATATCAGGAATCCCCCTATAATACCATTTTAACTTTGAAATAGCACTAATAAATTATTTCTCTTTCATCTGTTCTTCGTTAAAAAACATAACCGTAACTACAGCTATGCTTGATGGCAGATCAAGTCTGGCACAAGCTTTTTGCCTTGAATACTTAAAAAATAAATTCAATTTCTATACGCACTATTTCAAAGTTAAAATGGTATAAAAGAATCAACAACCACAAAGCAAGCCCGTGAGATGTACACTTAAAATTATATTTTGTTTCCCCAAAGGGAGAATTAAAACTCTCAAAAGGGAGTTAAAATCTGCTATAACAAAAATTCACCATACAATTTTGTTACTTTTACATCGGGAAAATAAAATTTGCAACAATACATAATCAAAAAAGTTAATTAGATTATAGCTTTAAAATCATTGTAATGAGGAAAACACAATTCTTTATGCTTTTTTGCCTGCACATTTGTGTGATTTTTGCTCAAAAAAACATGGATTCTATTGGAGTAAAAGAGGATTTTAAAATTTTTGAAAGTATTCTGAAAAAAGGACACCCAAGTTTATACGAATACATCTCTGGGGATTCTCTCGAGAATATTTTTGAAACCACAAAAGAATCTTTAAAAACCGTGAGGTCGGATATAGAATTGTATAAAAAAATGATTCTTGTTACAGATAAAATTAAAGACGGACACCTTTCATTATCTTTTCCTAACACTATAAAAACAGATCAATATTATTTTCCTTTAATTCTAAAGTTAATAAACTCTGATTTTTTTACAGACACTAATGATTTTAATATTGCTGTTGGCTCAAAAATCAATCGAATTAATAAAATTGAAGTTTCTACAATTCTGGAAGCACTTAAAAAATACATCCCCTGCGACGGCTATAACCTAACCCGGAAATACAGGGAGATAGAATTGAAATTTGGTTTATATTTTGCTTATGAATATGGTATCCAAAAAGAATTTAGCATTGATTATACGGATCCTAACGGAATAAAAAAAAACTGTATCGTTGCCTCTGAATCTTTTGCGAAAGTAAGGCTTAGAAACACCAAGCGAAACTCATACTTTGCCACATTTCACCAAAAAGAAAGCAACTTTGATTATTTTGACGAGTTCATCAACAAAAAAGATCCTTTTGTATATTATAAAGATGAAATAAATACAGCAGTACTTGTAGTTAATTCATTTGGAGGAGATATTAGAATTTTTAAATCCAACCTGATAAAAATATTTAAAGAAATTAATAAGAAAAAAATACCTCACCTTGTTATAGATGTAAGACGTAATGAAGGTGGTTTTAGACCCAATGCAATCTACCTTTATTCCTTTATAACTGCTACTATATTCAGACAAAGAACCAGTGAGTTTATCGCTTCATTAACTGTTCCTGAAAAAAAATATGTAACCAGAACATATTTTAACGAAAAAGAATTTTTAAAAGATAGGTTTTACAATCATCCTGTTTATGATGGATGGAAACTTAACTTTGATGATATGGAAACTATAATGGTACCGGATAAAAATAGATTTAAAGGAAAAGTCTATGTTTTAACAAGCGGTAGTACTTTTTCTGAAGGATCTACTTTTGTTTTAAATGCAAAAAACAATCCCGATATAACGATAATAGGAGAGGAAACCGGTGGCGGGTATTATTTCCATACTGGTGAATTTCCTGTGTTTTATGAATTGCCCAATTCAAAAATTATTGTAACTATGTATATGGATAAGATAGACCATTATGTTATGGACAATACGGTCCCTAAAGGATCTGGTATCTTACCTGATAAACATATATTTCTTTCTGCAGAAGACCTAATATCTGGAAAAGACCCCGAATTAGATTATATTTTCAGGTGGATTAAAGGATAAAACCAGTGTGCTTTAAAATCTGTTTTTCGCTACCCGATATAGGTATTAACACTTGTTATTAATTTACAAGAATTATGCAACATTTGCTTAAATTTTAAGGCAAGGTGCTCATCATTAAATTTCATTGCTTCGCTAATACTGTTAGACAATACAAGCTCGCCTATAAGATACTCAACAAAATAACTCTGATCGTTTGTTAAAAGCACATATTCTGTCATAGGATATTTATTTTCCATACTTTTTATACAGGTAACGATAATAAAAGTACCTGATAGCAATAAAATTATTTATTGTAAAATTAATTGTAATATTTCTCCAAAAGGTACAAGGGCAGAATACTTTTACACAGATATATTAACAATTTTGAGGAGAAGGTGTAATTTGAAGAGAAAGTATAATTTTTGACAAAAATTGTTTTGTTTCAAAAAACATTGATTTCAAATTAGCTCCAAAAGTGTAGTAAAAATATGACGTTGTTTTTTCTTATTTAAAACGGTAAAATTATTGCTTGGCACTTGTACTAAGCTAAACTGAAGTGTGGCTACAAAAGTTTTTTACAATAAAGAATTAAGGAAGAATAAACGAACATTTTAGTGTAATTTCAGGATTTATTGGATATAAGGTTCTCTGTTTAGAATTGTGGTGTTTTTGAACAAGTACCTTAAAATAATTCTACAAAAGACATTTCTATTTTTATAAAAACAAAAAAACTCAGCTATATTTACATGAAGTAGTTTAAATTTGTTTTCTCATCAAGAAACGTTATTTCATGCCAATAGATAAATTAACACAAGCATACAACCTGATTGATCAAGCCAATGCTGAAGATCCCAATAAAGAACAAATAGGTAATGAATTTGTAGCTAAAGAATTAATCTACGGTAAACGAATGACGGACACTTTGGCAAATTTTGAGCCAAATGCATCTGAATGCCTTAAACTTGCTGCCAGGTCCCAACATATTTGCAGATGGAAAATCCCTCGTGGCAATTACCCTTTGGATCGTATTGGGTATTTAAAATGGAGAGAGGAGTTAAAAAAATTTCATGCCAAAAAAGCTTCTGAAATATTAGAAACAGCGGGTTATAGTTCTGAAATTATAGACAGGGTAGCTTTTTTAATACAAAAGAAAAAATTGAAAAAGGATGAGGATACACAAACGTTGGAAGATGTAATATGTCTCGTTTTTCTTAATTTTTATTACCCTGAATTTTTAATAAAACATACAGACGAAAAGGTTATTGATATTTTACAAAAAACATGGCACAAAATGTCTGATAAAGGACACCAAATGGCTTTACAATTATCTTATTCTGAAAAAGCGCTGGAACTTATAAAAAAAGCAATATCCTAAATATAAATATGTTACTTTAACCTGCTTATTTATACATTAGTTTTTTTTTTGATTACCTGTTTGCGATAATAATCTATAATTCCATCTATTGGTCTTCTTACAATATTACCTACTGTAAGATGATATGGCCAAACAGCTGCTCTAATAATATCTTCGCTAAAATGGGCTATAGAGCCTATAAAATGTATTGGTACATTTTGCGATTCTGGAAAACACAAAACCCTGTTTTCTATAAACTCCTGAATCCCTTCTGTAATTATTTTATAAAAGTACCCGTTGCGCTCGCTTGTAAAAATAAATTCTGCAAAAGAAGCCAGATAGGTATTAGGATTTTCTTTTTTATATAAATTTTCTTTAATAGAATCGGAAGATAGATCAAAGTTTTTTTCAAATTCTGATGCTATATCCTGGGGCATTCTTTTGTAATAATAATCCCGTATTAATCTTTTTCCGAAATAATTACCACTAGCCTCATCCATAAGTATATACCCTAAAGAATCTACTGACATGTGGATATCATCTCCGTCAAAATAACAACTATTAGATCCTGTACCCAAAATACATACAATACCTGGTTCTGTTGTCGCTGCATATACCGCTGCAACCATATCTTCTTTAACAACAACTTCTGCGTCAACAAAAAAGTCTTCGAATACTTTTTTTAACATTGCTGCTGGTTTTGCGGTACCACATCCTGCTCCATAAAAATGAACAGTGTCAATTTTATCGTGATGTAAAGAAATTTCTGCATTTTCTCTAATTCGCTGCTCTAGTAAAGATTTCTCAAATACAGCAGGATTTAACCCTTTTGTACGAGTTTTAAAAACGATTTCTCCCATATCGTCTAGAAGAATCCAATCACATTTGGTAGAACCACCATCGGCTAATAAAATCATTTTAAAATTTGTTTATGGTTAACAAAAGGGAATAATGTCATTTTTAGCATAATCGAAAAAGCATAATGTTTATAGATATTTCGATTACGCTATATATGACAAATCAATTAGTTATTAGTTTTTTTACAATTTATAAGTTACCTATATGAGTAGACAAATCTACTAATTTAGATGAGTATCCAAATTCATTATCATACCAGGCTACCAGTTTAAAGAAATTATTATTTAATGCAATTCCTGCATTAGCATCAAACACAGACGTTTGGGATTCTCCAACAAAATCTTGAGACACAACATCTTCTTCAGTATACCCCAGAATACCCTTTAATTCGTTTTCAGAAGCTTTTTTAACAACGGCTTTAAGCTCATCATAAGATACTGATTTTTTAGTTCTTACGGTAAGATCTACTACAGAAACATCTACAGTAGGTACTCTAAATGCCATACCAGTAAGTTTACCATTAAGTTCCGGGATTACCTTTCCAACTGCTTTAGCAGCTCCTGTTGAAGAGGGAATTATGTTGTTCAATGCAGATCTGCCTCCTCTAAAATCTTTTTTGGAAGGAGCATCTACAACAGCTTGCGTTGCTGTAGCAGCATGCACTGTAGTCATTAACCCTTCTTCTATACCAAAATTATCATTTATTACTTTTGCCAAAGGGGCTAAACAGTTTGTTGTACAAGAAGCATTAGATACAATAGTGTCTGATGCTTTTGCTTGTGTATGGTTTACACCCATTACAAACATTGGGGCATCTTTTGAAGGTGCAGAAATCACTACTTTTTTAGCTCCTGCTTTAAGATGTGCGTTTGCAGAATCCAAAGTTGTAAAAATACCGGTACAATCCATAACTACATCTACTCCTACGGCATCCCATTTTAAATCTTCCGGATTGCGCTCTGCTGTCACCCGAACCTCTTTTCCGTTGACTACAAGGTTACCATTTTTAACCTCTATGGTTCCATCAAACCTACCATGTACAGAATCATACTCTAATAAATATGCTAAATGTTCTACATCTAATAAATCATTAATAGCTACTATCTCTACATTATCACGTTTAGAAGCTATTCTAAATGCAATTCTTCCAATCCTACCGAAACCGTTAATCCCAATTTTTAGCCTACTCATATTTAAAAATTTAGTTGTTTTAATTATAATGTGGTTATATTTTTATCAAACTATACCGAGGTTATATCGGCTACTTTTATCAATCCGTCGTGTTTATGAGGTCTTTTTTCTAAAGCTGTTTTAAGTGGCACTATTGTAACTGTTTTATGAACAATACCTATCATTACTTCACTTTTACCCTCAAGTAAAGCCTCGACTGCCCCTACTCCTAGTTTACTTGCCAATACCCTGTCGTAACAACTGGGAGCTCCTCCTCTTTGTATATGCCCCAGTACAGAGACCCTTACTTCATACCCTTCCAGATTTTGTTCAACATACTCTCCCAACTCAAAAATATTTTTTCCGGATTTACCTCCTTCGGCAACTACAATTATACTAGAAGTTTTTCCTGTCTTTTTGCTTTTTTTAAGCGAATCCAAAAGCCTTTCTACTCCCATATCTTCTTCAGGAATTAAAATCTCTTCTGCTCCGGCTCCTATTCCTGCATTTAAAGCAATATCTCCTGCATCGCGCCCCATTACTTCTATCAAAAACAATCGGTTATGAGAACTTGCTGTATCCCTGATTTTATCTATAGCTTCTACAACAGTATTTAATGCTGTATCATACCCTATAGTATAATCTGTACCATTAATATCATTATCTATTGTACCAGGAATACCAACTACAGGAAAATTAAATTCTTCAGATAATTTTAAGGCTCCTGTAAAACTACCGTCTCCACCTATAACAACCAATGCATCTATATTATTTTTTATCAGGTTATTATATGCCTTTTGTCTTCCTTCTTCTGTTCTAAAAGCTTTTGAGCGTGCTGATTTAAGAAAAGTTCCTCCTTTATTAATGATATTGCGCACAGAACGAGCATTCAACTCTTCCATCTCATTGTTGATAAGGCCTTCATATCCTTTATATACACCAAAACAGTTTACTTTGTAATAACTACAAGCACGAACAACTGCTCTAATTGCAGCGTTCATTCCAGGGGCATCTCCTCCTGATGTCAATACTGCTATATTTTTAACTTTTTTTGCCATTGAGTCAAATCTATTGCTATTGACAATAATAACCTAATCTGCAAAAAAACTAAAACGTTTTCGGTTGATAAATTCAATGTTTTCCAACAATTGGCATAGTGTTTTAACACATTATCGGGCTTTATACTCATAAAAAAAACAATATCCTTACACATAATATCATATATAAACCTAAAAGGTCGTCTAAAAAGTAATTTTTAAACGACCTCTTTATAGGTTTTTATGTGTCAAAAAACAGGGATTAATCGTATAATTTTTATATCTCTAGGATTTAATCACTACAGAATGGTGTGTTCCATACCTGATTTCTCTTGCTTTTGCATGTATATATTGCATCCAGTCTGTTGGATTATTTGTTTTACGTTTAGGTATATAAGCGCTTTTTATAAGTAATTTATTTTCCATAAAGTATATTTTTAATGTTTTCATATACCTATAAACAATCATAGTGCCAAAAAACATTTTATCTCCTAATCAACTATTATTACCAGCGTGAAGGATAGTAGCGACATCCTTTTTGTATATCCTGCTAAGGGTGTTGAGGCAGAGGATAAACAAAAAGATACAGCGAATAGCCTGACCCATTAAGGGGCACGCCCAAAAACAAACAGCACTGCTGCTTGTAAATGTAAAGTTGCAGTACTTATAGATTTTAAACATGCTCTTAGTATTATAAAAAAGAATTACTTTACTTTGTAAATAGATATTAATTCACAAAACATCCTAATTAAAAAACTTAATGCCAAAATTTCCGTTTTATAAACAAGCAGAATCCAAAGATTGCGGGCCTACCTGTATTAAGATAATCTCAAAACATTATGGAAAAGTCCTTAATACCGAAAAACTTAGAGCATTAAGTGAAACAACACGTGAGGGAAGTTCCCTTTTGGGGCTTAGCGAAGCTGTCGAAGAAATAGGTTTTAGATCCCTGGGGGTAAAATTGTCCTTACAAAAGTTAGACGAGGTACCTCTGCCCTGTATTGTGCATTGGAACAAAATACATTATGTAGTATTATATGATGTAAAAACCAATCGCAAAGGTAAAATGACACTATACGTATCAGACCCAGCTCATGGGTTAATTACCTACACAAAAGAAGAATTTATTAAGGCATGGATTGGTAATAATGCCGATGAAACCACAGAAGAAGGAGTGGCATTATTGGTAGAACCTACTCCAAAGTTTTATAATGATAATCTAAATGAAGAGGATGAAAAATTTGGATTTAAGTTTATCTCCAAATATATATTTAAATATAAGGCCTTTCTTTTTCAACTTGCATTAGGTCTGGGTGCAGGAAGTTTGTTGCAACTTATTACACCATTTTTAACCCAAAGTATTGTAGATGTTGGTATTAAAAATCAAGATCTAAACTTTGTATACCTTGTTCTTATTGCAATGCTATCATTATTTATAGGTAGAACTTTAATCGATGTATTACGAAGTTGGATACTGCTGCATTTAAGTACCCGTATCAACATATCGCTGATATCTGATTTTTTTATAAAACTTATGAATCTGCCTATCTCCTATTTTGATGTAAAAATGACAGGGGATCTCTTACAAAGAATTAATGACCACAAACGTATCGAGCAAATATTAACCATGTCTTCGCTTAATGTGCTATTCTCGATGGTTAATCTTATAGTTTTTAGTATTGTATTAATTTACTATAGCGTTCCTATTTTTGGGATTTTTGCAATTGGCAGTACTATATATTTTGCATGGATATTGATCTTCTTTAAAAAGCGTAAAAAACTGGATTATAAGCGGTTTTCACAAATTAGTGAGGAACAGAGTAAAGTTATTGAGTTGGTAAATGGTATGCAGGAAATAAAACTGCATAATGCCGAAAAACGAAAAAGATGGAACTGGGAGTTTGTGCAAGCAAAGTTATTTAGAATCTCTATCGAAAACCTTGCCCTGGAGCAATACCAAAGTGTAGGCTCTGCTTTTATAAACGAATTAAAAAACATACTAATTACTGTTTTTTCTGCCAAACTCGTTATCGATGGGGATATTACGCTGGGTATGATGCTTGCTATAACAGCTATTGTAGGGCAACTAAATGCGCCGATTGCACAATTAATAAACTTTTTAAGAGAATTACAGGATGCTCAAATCTCTTTAGAACGTTTAGGAGAAATTCATAATAAAGAAGACGAAGAAAAAGCCGGAGATGAAAAGATAAAGGATATACCCGATACTTCTGATTTTGAAATAAAAAATCTAAGTTTTAGATATGTAGGTTCTGATAAACCTGTACTAGAAAATTTAAATCTTTCTATTCCTGCTAATAAAATAACCGCAGTAGTTGGTGTAAGTGGTAGCGGAAAAACCACTTTAATGAAACTATTACTTAAGTTTTATGAACCTAACGAAGGACAAATATTTATTGGACCTCATGATCTGCAAAATGTATCTCAAAAATCATGGCGGGATCATTTTGGAGTAGTAATGCAAGAAGGATATATTTTTAATGATACCATAGCAAATAATATTGCTGTAGGAGATGATTATGTAGATAAGAAAAAATTGGCTCATGCCGTAGATGTTGCCAATATCAAGGAATTTATAGAAACGCTTCCCCTTTCTTATAATACAAAAATCGGAATGGAAGGTGTTGGATTAAGTACTGGACAAAAACAACGGTTATTTATTGCCCGAGCAGTATACAAAGATCCTAAATACTTGTTTTTTGACGAAGCTACTTCTGCTCTGGATGCTAACAATGAAAAAGTCATCATGGAAAAACTGGATACCTTTTTTAAAGACAAAACCGTTATGGTTATTGCTCACCGATTAAGTACTGTAAAAAATGCACACCAAATTGTGGTTCTGGATAAAGGACATATTGTAGAGGTAGGAAATCATGAAGCATTGATCAAAAAGAAAGGTAACTATTACAACTTGGTCAAAAATCAATTAGAACTAGGTAAATAATACTTGAGTTAGGAATTAGATGAAACGCACAGGATAAATTCTTAGATTAGAATATCAAAACTGTATCGTACATGACAAAATTGAATGTTATAGAAATGAGTTGGTTTGTCATTTCGGCGTAGGCCGGAATCCACTTGATTTAGTACGGCACAAAAAATGGATCTCAGTCTACACTGGGATGACAAATAACTATTAAATTAAAAAAATCGCAATACATAATTAAACACTATGCCAGATCATTTAGAAGAAATACAATTACGTAGTGAAGAGGTACAAGAAATCTTAACCAGAGTCCCACATTGGATGATACGATGGGGAAATCTTTTAATGCTGGTTTTAATTCTATTATTATTATTTCTTTCGTGGCTGGTTAAGTACCCTGATGTAATCCCTGCAGAGGCCATTATAACTACCAGAATACCTCCTCAAAAAGAATATGCCAAGGTAAATGGGAAAATAGAATCTTTATTGGTAAAAGACAATCAAATAGTACCACAACATACGCCTTTGGCAATATTAGAAAGTAGCGCTAATTATAAAGATGTCTTTTTATTAAAATCGATTGTAGATACTATTAGGATTAGTAATAAATCCTTTTCTTTTCCTATGGATAAATTACCCGTATTATTTCTGGGCGATATCGAAACCAGCTTTGCTATATTCGAAAACAGCTATTCTGAATATATTTTAAATAAAGAACTACAACCCTACTCTAACGACGCTATTGCCAACCAAATATCATTATCAGAACTATACAGAAGACTAGAAAGCCTTAAAGCTCAAAAACGCTTAGGGAAAACAGAGCTGGAGTTTAAACGAAAAGAATTACAGAGACAAAAAAACTTGTTCGAAAAAGGAGTGATCTCTGCACAACAATATGAAGGTAAAGAACTAGACTACCTGCAAGCAAAACGTAATTATGAAAATAATGATTTGCAACTGTCCCAGATTAACGAAAGTATTAGTAATGCCAACAGAACATCCAAAGGCACAGAGATCAATAAAAGAAAAGAAGAAATCAATTTATTTAAAAAAGTATTACAATCTTTTGGACAATTAAAAAAGAGTATCAAAGACTGGGAGTTGCAATACGTACTTACCGCAGATATCGAAGGACGGGTTTCTTACCTTAACTTTTGGACCGAAAACCAAACCGTATCTGCCGGGGATTTGGTTTTTATCATCATCCCATCAGAAGACTCTTCGTATTTAGCAAAACTTAGAGCACCTTCTCAAAATTCTGGTAAAATAAAAGTAGGACAGACTGCAAATATTCGTCTCGAAAATTTTCCGGATAGTGAGTTTGGTACCCTTAAAGGAAAAGTAAAGTACATATCCCTTTTACCAGATAAAGAAGGCATGTATCTAATTGATGTTGCTTTACCCGATAAACTAATCACTACCTACAATAAAGAAATTCCCTTTAAACAAGAAATGAGAGGTGTCGTAGAGATTATAACCGAAGACCTGCGACTTATAGAGCGTTTTTTCTACCAGTTTAGAACAATAATGGATAAATAAAATGCACATAGCAATAGATTTGCTCCCGTATAACCTACTTTACTTTAATCCATATATCTTACTACTAATACATCTTAAAAATGAACAAAAGTAAGATTGATGAAATATTACAAGAAATTCAAAATAACTCTCTTAATTCAGGAGGATATTTCCAATCTTATATAATTGAAAAAGCAACTAAATCTGATGATTGCTTGATGGCTCTAAAAAACGAATTAAATCAAATAGAAAGGTACAACAACCCATCCTCTGATGGTCAATATTTTGAATCCCGAGACCTAAATCTCATAAGTTTAGAAAAAATAGCTAATTGGGAACAAGAATTAAAAAAGGAAATTAAATACTGGACAAATTTTGAATTGATTGATAAAACAACTGTTAAACAGTACAATCAACAAAAAATTGATTTAGCAGAAAGTAAACTAATTGATATCCTTAAATCGTCTGTTGAGAAATTTGATCTATTTATTAATCTCGGAAAATTTGATACTGATTTTGCCTTATGGGGAGACCATATAACAAAAGACTTATATTTTGAATTTGAAAATCATATTTTTATAATTCATTTTGGATGGAGTTCTTAGACAAACACTTATAAAAAAACGAGTTACGGATTAATAAATCCTATCACGCACTCATAGTCCCGCTAACCTTGTACTTTAGCTTTGTATTCAGAGAAAATATAAAGATAAGCTTAGAGAACCTCAACTCCCTACTATGCCGAACCCTAAGGCTACTCGAAAGGTGAGATACCAGAATTGGACTTCGAGAACCTCAGTCCACACAAATTCTGATATTCCCAAAGGGTAAATCTGTCGAAAGCATCAGCTATCAAGGAAAACATTAGCTATGTTATCGAACCCTGAGGATCCCGAAGGGGAGCTTCGAGAACCTCAGCTCCCTTGTATCGCGAACCCTGAGGTACTTAACGGGTGAGAAACACGATTGCAGGCATGTATTTGCACTTTGCAGTAGGGAGATGTATATTGCAGTAGTGTAGATGCGTCTTGCAGTAATGCAAATGCATATTGTAGTAGTGTAGACGGGGCTTCGAACACCTAAGCCCGCATGGAGAAGGTAGTGTTCAATAAACTGTGCCACTTTTTACAATCAAATAAATTTTATAACCAAGAAAAAATGAAAATGAAAAAATTACTACAATTCAGCATTATAATTGCAGGAATAATATCCATAAATTCTTGCGCAAAAAAAGAAGATTCCATCAAAAATTTACCAAATGAGCCGACATCAATAATAGGTACTTGGAAACTGATATCAGGAACCACCATAAAAGGTAGTGATACTACAGTAACAGACTACACGCAACAACAAGAAATGATAAAAATTATCAACAAAACACATTTTGCCTTTTTAAGACATGACTTAAACAACGGCAAAGACAGTACCGCAATATTTGTAGCAGGTGGAGGCAAATATACTTTGAAAGGAAATAAATACACCGAACATCTTGAATATTTTAATATAAGAGAATGGGAAGGAAATAGTTTTGAACTAGAATATAAAATCCTTGGAGATACTTTAATAACCAAAGGAATAGAAAAAATTGAAAAATTAAATGTAAATTATTTAAACATAGAAAAATATCTTAGAATTACAGATGTTAAAAATTAAACAACCCTATCTTAAAGGAAAGTCCGTTTTTATAGTATCCCTAATTGTAATTCTGGTTACCATTCTAACAGTATACCTTACTGGTATTAATCATAACAGAAGTGTAACCTCTAACTTCTATATTTCTTTATCCATTATAGCCTCTTCCCTATTTTTGTTTATGACTTATGGGCTTTATAGAGGCATCGGACTCCAAGACAATTTTCCTGCGTTTAAAAGTTTTAAAACCGGAGATTTAATTTCTACACCAGAAATTATGCCCAATCTGCCAGATATGGATATTGGAGATGAAATAGGAGGAGCAATACTGTCCGGGATTCTTTGGATTTGTATGGCTATCCTTTTTACTTTTCTTTTAATTCTGTTAGAAGCTGTTTTTTGGGTTTCTGTTTTTATAATATTAGCAATGATGTATTGGATTTTCTTCAGGGCATTAAAACTTGTATTTAGTAAATCTTCTACAACAAAAGGCAGCATCATAATTTCTGTTGGTTATGCCCTAACCTATACTGTTCTGTATATCGGATGGATATTTGTAATTGTATATCTCACTCAAATATTTAACCCAGATTATCAATGTCGTTAAGTTAAGGAATTGAACTATTGATTTAAAATTTGTTAATGTTGGGTCCCGGCGTAGGTTGGAATCCATGATGGAAGTAAAGAGGTATTTTGCTTTTACAGATATTTAATCCTCAAAAAGATACGGCTTAACTTAATGACATTACCCAGATTATGCAATAGAACTTCGTTATAAAGCTTTGAGATACAATGAATACTGTTGTTTTCTTGCTTTTAGCATAGCATCGCTATGGTTAAAGTGAAAAACAAAGCAAGGCGACAGTGTTTGCAGTAGATCACAGATGAAATAGATTTTCTATTGCATAATCTGGGTTTAAGTAAATCTCATATAGCAAAGCTATTTGTAGCATCCTTATAAGTTAATAACCAATCATAGGATTCTTTTTATATTTACTATAACATAAAATCTTTTATATTAGTTTAACCTGGGTTTTCAGGGTAAAAAAATCCATGTCAGTCAGATTTTTATGACATAACCAAAGGGTTTTGATAAAAATATTGAAAATTATCTAAAATTGTATGCAGTATAGTAACATTTTGCTTAGCTATAACATACACTAATACTACTATTAACGATTACAATAAAATATGGGAATACTAAATAAACTATTTGGCAAAAAAAAAGAGGTAAGAAAACGGGAAGGAAATCCCGATGTTTATAATATACCTAATGAAAATGAAAGAATGAATTGGGCAATGGAAAAAGCAAGATTAACATTTCATTATTTTAAAGAATGTGTAGAAAACCCTAAATATGGGCAACAATATTTTTCGGTTAAAGCCAGAATAGAAGATAATGACAAAATAGAACATATATGGCTCATGGAGCCAAGTTTTGACAATGAAGGTAATATATACGGTGTGGTAGGAAATGAACCTATCGATGTTAAAAATGTAACCATTAATGAAAAAATCGGAATAGCTTTTAATCATGTTTCGGATTGGATGATTATTGAACGTGGAAGGCTCATTGGCGGCTATACCATAAGAGCTATCAGAGATGGATTAACTGGCACCGAATTACAAAATTTCGACAAAAGTATTGGTGGAATGCTAATTGATGATGGTGAAGATTACTTTATTCCAAATCTCGATACTCCGGAAGGTGCAATATTGTCTTTGGAACAAGCGTATGATAATGACGATTTAGAAAAATCCATAAGCTGCAAAGACTTCCGTAAAGAAGCAGAATTTATACTGGCTAAAACCCTTCAAACCGAAATAGACACTGAAATCATTGATAAAACTGCCGAAATACTTAAGCTCTCATTTATAAAAGACATACAAGAAAACGGAATGCCCAAGTTTAAAGATATCAAAAGAGCTTTTAAAAGGCAAAACATATCCCATGAACATTGTATAGTTACCGAAATATGTTACCACCCTGATGGCGGAAAATCAATGCAAAAACTTAATACATTCAAAATAGATAACCAATGGAAAGTCTTAGGGCTAGAAGAATAAAAGATAAATAGTTAACCAAAATTCTGATTTAAACAGATAATATAGTCTCTTTTTACAGGCTATATCTTAAATACAAGAACAGTACAGCTCATCTTGAAAATAAACATAGAACACATAAAAAAGCATTATTTATTTTTAGTAAATCAATAACCTCGGAGCAAGCTCACGAGGTATGCTTCCTGAAATATATTTTGTTTTCGACGCAAGCCTCCTTTAGATTTGTATTATAAATATTATCTATGATTATGATGTTGAAAAGAGGGGGTCTGGGGGGAGACTCATAACTAATAAAAATGTTCATAACTTTAAGGTTAAACAAAAAGAACGGGGTGAACTTGGCAAGCCTCTAGAACTTCAGTTCTATTCTCCGTATCAGTCCCTGTTCTTTTATAACCCGGTTACAAGGACCAAATAGAATTTCAGAACGTACCTAGTAAAGGTGTTAGTCAAATCATCAGAAACAAAATACTGTCTAGGATTTTTGCCGTTGCTCAAAGAGAAAATCCCTACGTGGATTTTATGAAATACGCAGCAGCATGATAAATAAACAAAATACCCGTATAAAAGTTTGTTTTAATCATAGAATACGGAGAATTAAACTCCACAATGTGGATTAAACTAATAATAATTGGGTTATTTATTACGATAGTAGTTCGATGTTATAATAAAGCATACCTCTATTCAATTGTTAATTTAGAAACAACTAGTGATTTTTTAGATTATCTAAAAATCATAACAGAAACATCTTATTTTAGACCAGTTCTAATATTTTCTATTCCATTTATAAGTATTTTTCTCAATAAAAAAATTGGATGGGTATTAATGAGGCTACTGAAAAAGTAAGTCTCTTTTCAAAAAGAGAGGTTCATATAAGAGA
>NZ_CDSBKO010000058.1:0-35548 GCF_977115655.1 Aquimarina sp. | reverse complement strand
AGATTCCAGATCAGGTTTGGAATGACAAGGTATTTTTGTTTGTCATTCCGTTGAAAAACGGAATCCATAAAGGAGTTGTTTCGTTATAATAGATTCCAGATCAGGTTTAGAATGACAAGGTGTTTTTGTTTGTCATTCCGTTGAAGAACGGAATCCATAAAGGAGTTGTTTCGTTACAATAGATTCCAGATCAAGTCTGGAATGAAAAGGCTTCTTTGAATTAAAAAAGTATAATTTTTGAAAAAAAATAAATAACTTCATAAAATACAGCAACATTTCTATAGTGTATAACATAAACAATTAGTAATAATCTTAGAAAAAAACAAAACCATGAAAACAGTTCATCTATGTTAATATGCTTGCATTCACAAGCGTATTCTTTGCAAGTTGCACAACAGAAGCGGTAACATCAGATATCGTAGAAGAAGAGGCATCCATTTCTAGAGATGCTCTAGGAGAAATCCAAGGAGAGAAAAAACAAATTGCTGATGGTGAGCCAGAACTAGAATAAAAGCAAATACAATTTTTAAAAAAGCTGTACATTAGAAGTGTTCTAAGTACAGCTTTTTTTATGCGCTATTTTATACAAAGTATCTTCTGTTTTTTGTGTATGACCGAGATATTATTTTCTCAGGATTCTGTGAACCTAAAATCAGCATACGATAGTATTATGGCATTAAACACCAATACCAAAGAAGAGGTACTCACTACTTTTTTTAAAGAGAATCAAAACCATCCGGATCAGCTAGGATTATCATTGTGTTATCATGAGTATTCTAGAAAAATATTTGAAAAAAATATTAATACCGCTATTCGCTATGCTAAACAAGCTATAGCAATTCGTGCCAAATACCAGGACACTAGCGCCCTTTCAAAATCTCTTTATGCTTTAGGGTATTATTATAAGGTAAAAGGAGATTATGTTAAATCTGTAGATGCGTATACCAAAATATTAGATTTTGGTAAGCAGGATAATTTATGTGCAAAAACTTATAATAGCTTAGGGGTAATATATAGGAGGATTGGAGATTTTGATAAGACCAGAACTAATTTTATTAAGGCTAGACAGTATTTTAAAAAAAATAAGAAAAATAGACTCCTATTCAGAAATCATATTGATATGTCCCAGATGTATACAAAAATGGGATGGTCTAATGATATTGAAATAATTTCTCATTTACAACAGGCAGATTCACTTTTAAAAAATGCAGAGGTCAGCGATTTGGATAAAATGCGATTATATCAGATTTTGGGCGGTATATACTATAAACAAGAAAAATATGTAAAGGCCATAGAGTATCATACTAAGGCTTTAGAAGTTAGTCAGACAATAGAAGATTCCTCTTATATCGCCATGAATTATAATAATTTAGGATTGGTATATAAAAAGTATCAGGAGGATGACAATGCCTTAACATACTTTGATAAAGCTTTAGAATATGGGAAGAAGGATGCGCAAATACAGGCTATGGTATTTAATAATTTAGGAGATTATTATATAGATAGACAGGATTTTAGAAAAGCGTTAGATTACTATCATAAAGCCATCGTTTATACTTTAGAAGAGGAAACCCCTGTAACTTATACTACAATGCCGGATATAGAGGACTTAAAAATATCTCCCTATAAATTAGAAGTGCTAGGATATATCACAGATAAAGCGAATGCGTGGATTGCTTATTACGATTATGATACACAGAAAAAATATCTCGAATATGCTCTGGAAACTTTTAAGATTGCAGATCTGCTGGTAGATATTATACGATTTGAGAGTACTGAATTTCAATCCAAATTATTTTGGAGAGCGCAAAGTGCATCCCTCTATATAAAAGCGGTAGAGGTCTGTTTTTTATTAGGTAAACCCAAAGAAGCGTTTTATTTTATGGAGAAAAACAAAGCCCTGTTACTATTAGAAGACCGTACACAAGAAAAAGCCAAGGCCGATGCCAATTTACCAGAAAAACTATCCGAAAGAGAGTTCGATCTACGACGACTAATACATCTTGCCGAAGAGGAGTTAAACAAAGCGAGATCAAAAACACTACCTAATATAGACATCGTAAGAGATGTAGTATACGATCGTAAAAATGAATATGAAAAATTTATTGACTCTTTAGAAACAGGATATCCAAAGTACCACCAGTACAAAAGGAAACTACAGGTAGTATCCTATGAGGAGTCAGAAATTTTTCTAAACAAAAACAATCAGGTTGCAGTATATTATATTCTCAACGATACTGATGGTTATGGATTGGTAGTTGCTAATGGAAGTCCGCAATTTTTTAAGATTCCCAATGTTCCAGAGCTACATAATAATATAAATAGTTTACAACAAAAAATAGCGATACCTTTATATACCAAAGCCGATGCAGATGCATACCAAAACGTAGCGTATCATATTTACAAGGCGATTTTACCGATACCAGAACAAACTTTGCTACTCGATAAACAGCTAGTCGTAATCCCAGATGGTAATTTGCAACATATACCATTCGAGGCATTAATGAGTTCACCGACCAATACAGATAGTTATCTGCTTCATCAATACAGTATAAGTTATGCCTATTCATTATCATTTCTAAAATTAAATGAGACCGTACCGCGTACCCCTGAATATGATTTTATAGGGTTTGCACCAGTACATTTTACAGATACTACCATGGTGTCACTGCCTAGAAGTAGTAAAGAAGTAACTGAAATAGCATCGTTATTTTCTGGCGATTTTTATGAAGAATCTCAAGCATCAAAAAATAGTTTTATCGAGCAAGCATCTAATTATAAGATCATACATCTATCTACCCATGCAGATACAAGAGAAGGAAGCTCCCCTTGGATTGCTTTTTATGATGATAAACTGAGTCTAGAAGAGTTGTATGCTACAAAAAACCAAGCCGATCTGGTTGTTCTTAGTGCTTGTAAAACTTCACAAGGAGAGCTTAAAACAGGAGAAGGTGTATTGAGTCTGGCTCGTGGATTTTTTAATACAGGTACAAGGAGTGTAGTATCTACGTTATGGAATGCCAATGAAAAATCTACGCATGAGATCATGACTACTTTTTATAAAAACCTTAAAAAGGGAGAAACCAAAGCGAGTGCATTACAACACGCAAAACGTACCTACCTACAAAAATATAGCGGGATAGAAGCATCTCCTTATTATTGGGGAGCGCCAATTTTGATAGGACATACCGATCAGGTGGTTATGGCAAGTGACTTTTATATGTATGTGTTAATAGGAATTGGAGTACTACTCATAACTATATGGATGTGGGGATATCTACGCCGTAAAAAACAAAATACGTAAACTTTACACAGTTAAAATGTATAATATAAACCGAGCGTGGATAACGCTCGGTTTTTTTATGCTTTAATTTTTTGATTTTTTTTGGGTAACAAATGAATGGATAATGGAACGGGGGTGTGAATCGATTCGGAAATTGGGGCGGAAACTGAAAAGCCAATAATAGAGTAGGTACAACATCTTAACACTGTATAAAAATGAAAAAGTTATTTTATTTAGGAACACTTATCGGACTTCTAATATTATCCTCATGCGAAAAAGAAGAAGCAAATGAAACAGATACAAATACATCTGCCACAATAGACGAATCCCTTCAGAAATTTGGATGGGATTATAATTATACCTTGGCTTCTACTACCAAAGAGTTGTCTAGACTCATGGATAATCCAAAAGTCAATATTGTTAGAAACGAAAAAGATTTTAGACGATTCATTCAAACAGAACCTGTGCTAAGGACGGTTTTCTCTGATGATAAACTTTATAAGGACGTAGTTAGTACTATGCAATTTAATAGAAGAGGATTAAAAACCTATTCTTTCAAAAGTATAAAAGAAGCCTACCCAAATCGATATAGGACTATTATTGTAGCAATGTCTAAAGGATTTGGAATGGATCTATGGCTTACTACAGATTATGAAGATTATGAATGTTCGGCTCCTGCTACTTGTACAACAGATTCATTTAGCATCTGTATAGGGGCTAATTGCTAAACTAATAATAAATAGTATTTACCTTCTTCAAGCAGAGTTATAATTGTATTCATTGGAGGGTTGAAAATGCATTCAACTCGATTGAAGGAGGTAAAAAGAAAAACAAAAAGGATTAAGGGTAATTAGAAATACGGATATATTAATTACATGTCAAAAAAAGAGGTGGTATGAATGTTTTTCATACCACCTCTTTTTCATTCTATCCTTGTCTTCTTTACAAATTCTGTAACACTTTTGACTTCATCATTCACGTAGTGTCAAACAGAGAAAATTCCTTCGAAAAGAGTTGTTAGTATAGAGCTTTTTTAGTGCTTATTGTTTTGTAATTCATTGTTTTATAGGTTTTTGAAAACATTTCGGAATTTTTTGGGTAACAAATGAATGAGTAATGGAACGGGGGTATGAATCGATTCGGAAATTGGGGCGAAAACTGAAAAGCCAATAATAGAGTAGGTACAACATCTTAAAACTTCATAAAATGAAAACCTTAAAAATTAGTATTTTAATTTTCTCAATGATAGTGTTTTTTACATCATGTGAGAAAGAAAGTGCATCTGCAGAAACAACAATAAATGCACAAGAGGATATCGAGGATACCTCTGGGATTGAAACAGAGCAAGATCTTCCCGTAGAACATTTTCTCGATATAAAAAGAAATGCGGGATTACCAACTTTGGCAGATATCGATCTGGATAATGGTAACCAATTGCATTTTTATGGGCAAGAAGAAGTATCTGGGGTACTAGTCTTAGAAGAAGGGGATTGCAGTGGATGCTCTGCCTTAGGAGATCTGCAATCTCTAACCAGTAAAGAGTTGAACTCTTTTGATATATTTTGGGCACTTTCTAAACCAGGAACTGATATACCAGATTTGCTTAAAAAAGAGAAGGCAAAGCAGAATATTAAGGTTTCCAAAGAACAAGGATGGGCTAGAGGAAAACTTAGTAAAAACACAGGTGATTCTCAGGCAAAAATAGCTACAGTTGCCTGTGACAATGCTTCATTTCAAAGCTCAATAGCAGGAGGAAATTTCTTGGGAGGTGCTCCTGATTTTGTAAGATTAGATAAAACACCAAATAATTATTCAGCTTTTAAAAGTGATTGTTATAATCCGGCTGCTAATGGACAATGTTGGGGGAATCCACGGTATAAGTATACCAGTACCTTTTCTGGAATTAAAAACTGGAAAGGTAAAATCTGTACGCGTAATGTGGAGAACAATTCTAATAAACATGGGATAAACTGGTGTGGGTCCGGGTGTAATGTAGATCCGGATTGTAATCAGCCGGGATCCTGTTTTATTTATCAAGGTCCTGTAGTATATTTTCAATATTACTGGAATGGACAATGGAGAACCATGAAAAGCGGTGATAAAACAGCTGTGTACGAAATTCCTGCCAATACTACAAAAGTATATACATGGCACTGGATAACTACTCAAAATACCAGTTTCAGGCTAATGGTTCGTTATGCTAAAAAATATGATGAATTTGATATTATGATGGATAAATAGTATTTGCAAAGATTATTTAAGTATCAAATTACTTTTTAAACAAAGAGGTTACTAGAAAAAAGATTCGTGTAACCTCTTTTGTTTTACTTATAATATTTAATAAAACTTTGAAATTTGCCAACAGTTTGTCGTAGTGTATTATTAGTAATTTCGTTGCTGTATTTATGTAGGGTATGTTATAAATTTATCTCAAAATAAGATTTATACCATTTTAATACCATTTCTGACTTAAAATTACCCCCTAAAATTTGCTCTTTTTAGTTTATGCTTCAAAATAAAATTTAATCATAGCCTTGACTATGCTTGCATTTTCTTTTTTGCCTAAACAAAAAATACCTGTATTTTATTTGAGTATTTTTAAATCAGAACTGGTATTACTTTTAAACCATTGCCACATTTGTTCTGCTGGGTTAGTTCTGGGCAGTTTTTTTAAAGGCTTCGAGAGCCTAACCCTTCAGGGATTGGTGTGCTGAAGTGTTCAAAGTCTATTCCTTCTTGTTAAAAACCTGTTCCCTGCCACAAAATTTACGGGCGCGGGGTGTTTTACCTTGGGCGCTAGCATAGTTTCCTCGGGCGCGGAGTACTTTTGGTCGGGCGCGGGGGCAGAAACCCAAGGCGCGTAGGGTGGTCACCCGGGCGCGGGCATAGTTAGTCTGGGCGCGGGTATAAATAACCAGCCCGCGGGCATGGGAGAGACAGGCGCGTGGCGCGCCCGACCTCACCTGCTCCGCGGGCGGGTAATAGCAAGGTTTTTCTATCTTTCTTTAATGGTGATCTGTATTTTTTTTTGGCATATTACAAAATACAAATTATTACAGTAATATCATATATGAAATGGTATAACTTTGAAATAGCACTAATAAATTATTTCTTTTTCATCTATTCTTCGTTAAAAAATATAACCGTAACTACAGCTATGCTTGATATCAGATCACGTTTGGCACAAGCTTTTTGCCTTGAATACTTAAAAAATAAATTCAATTTTTATACGCACGATTTCAAAGTTAAAATGGTATTAATGCCATATAACACCCAACCTACTGGTTAGATTATCATCTAATCTGTATTAAATAACAAAGGAAATTCTATGATAAAAGAACTACGCATTGTAACAATAATTATGTTGACTATATTTTTTTATTCCTGTAGTGATGATAAGGGTATTTAGGTTGAAGTGCCTGAAGAAGAAGCCATAGTCCCTTCTGATGAGTGGTTTGTTATGGTTGGTATTGGATAAGATTTTTGACTTAAACTCCGACCTCAGACACCTAACCCAGTATAATATTTTTAGTTTTCAGAATATGATGATTGTATTTGGCATATACCTATACGATTATTAATAGATCGGGAGGGTACAGATACAGTGGTGGTAATTAGTTGTTGTTCTCTTAGTTGTTTTTTAGATAAATCTCTTGTTAACCAACCGCTTCTGCCGGCAGTAGCAATGGCGTAAGGAGTGATCCAAAATAAAGTAAAAGCATAAAATATACTATAAGGATATGCCCAAAGGGATTCTGTTACACTATGTTTTTTTGCATAAAATAAAGCCTGCATACTTGAAAAAACAAGTATACTAACTAATGTAGAACTTAAAAACAATATAGGGTAGGTACAGATAAAAAAGAACATTAGCAATATTGCGGGGTAGGCCATTATCATCTTTAACCACTGGTTTAAAAGTAATATTCTGGTACCGTTTTTAGCCCCATTCCTGAAATTTCCAAAGGCAAATTTACTCATTGCTATATTTTCGCGAACGTTACTTCTTTCCCAACGGATAAACATTTTGTACAAATTTTTATAACGCTCAGGGATATTTGTATAAACGTATGCATTGCGTTGAAAAAACACTTTGTAACCTTGTTTTAAAATCATATTTGTCATGGCGCGATCCTCTCCGATTTTTGAAACCTGTCCCATAAAAGTTTGATTGATCCACTCTTCGCGGCAATTAAAAACAGCATCTTTTCGATAGGCCGATAAGGCACCCGGGGTACATAGTACAGAACCTAATCTACTTTGCGCAGAACGTATAAATTCAAAACTAAAAGCAAAGCTCACATTTAGCATACGAGGGATTAAAGCTTTTTTTCTGTTCAATACACGTACATTTCCTGCTACGGCGCCACATTTTTTATTGATTACAAAAGGGCTTGCCATATTTCGTAAAGTATCTTTTTTGACTATAGAGTCGCTATCCACAGTTATAAACACCTCTCCTGTAGCCAAATTGAACCCGCGGTACAATGCATGTCTTTTGCCTTTGTTTTTAGGCTGTTGATAAATAGAAACGCGATCCCC
Organism: Aquimarina sp.; assembly: GCF_977115655.1. Classification (NCBI taxonomy): domain Bacteria; kingdom Pseudomonadati; phylum Bacteroidota; class Flavobacteriia; order Flavobacteriales; family Flavobacteriaceae; genus Aquimarina; species Aquimarina sp. Next base: position 27,723 of record NZ_CDSBKO010000058.1, on the reverse strand, counting down.
TAATTTTTCCTTGGCTTTTTTCATCCATAACCAGGTATCATCCTGGCTTCCATCATCAATAGAAATTAATTGTAACTTTTCTTCGGGATAATCACTTTCTGCCAGGCTAATCAGCGTATTGTATACTAACTCCCCCTCATTGTACGCAGGTACGATTACTGTGCACAAGGGTAACTCTTTATCAGATACCGGTTTAATAACTTTATAGCGTAAGTATAGAAATAATATGTAGATCAAAAAACTAACTTTAAGAAAGAGTAATGAGATACCTGTTATCATTAAGGCAACTCCACCAAAACTATTTATTCTTTCCAAATAAATTTCCTCAAAATAAGGTTGTAAGAAAAAGAACAAAGAAACAGCACCAAACATCAACAGAAACGTTCCTGTTAAAATGAAAAAAGAAGATGAATCAATAATGTTTTTCTTTAAACGATCAAAATATTTGTTGGCAGATATTGGTGTTTCCGAAGATTTGGAAAATGTTAATTCCTTCATAAGTGTTTCCCTGGTTTTTTTAGGAAGGCGCAATATTAATGCCATTTTGAATTTAATTGGCTTATAGAGTTTTAGGAAAAAACAATAAATTTTAATGTGTAGAAAAATTACACAGATGTGGGGATTTTTCCCACTATAACCTTAGAAAAAGCAACTTAAAAAAGGCATGGGATATAGTTTTTTTGTTAAGTGTTTTTGTGTAAAATGAAAAGAATAAGAAATTGTTTTAGCTCTGGTTTATAATAGCATTGATAGTTGTGGAAATATACATTTAATTGATTTAAATATGTTTATCCCATTCCAAATCCTTCCCAAAGGGAAGGACTTTTGACTCGTCCTAAAAAAGGTTACAGATTATTAACTAAATCCTGATATAGGTTTATAATTTTTGACTCCCTTCCTTCTGGGGGTATGGAATATGAGTTTCGATAAAATCATCAATACTATTATAAACTAGAGCCTTTATTTTTTCTATAAAAATAAAGCTTATGTAATCTAAGTTACATAAATAATAACGTAATATATATTATATTTGTTGAAATGAGTAAATTGTTTTCCATATCACTTTCCTTAATTATAGTATTCCAAAGTATTGGAATACGCTTTGTTGATATTATACAAATAGATGAATTTATTGAGCATGCACAATTTCATAGCGAGCAATATGGAGATAATGTTTTTGTGTTCATTTCTAAACATTATGGAGAATTAAAAGTAGATCACGAGAAACAGCACCAGGAAGAAAAGGAAGATCATGAACAATTACCTTTTCAACATCAATATGGTAGCTTTACAGCTTTTGCACTAATTTTTACCAAAACAGAATTTGAAATTCTTCGTTTTACGAAGTACAACACACATAATTTTTATTATCAGGCACCAGCTTCCTTTCTTTATCCCAAAGGTCTTTTTCAGCCACCAAGGTTTTCATAAGTAATCAAATTTATTTTTTTTTCTTTCTCTGGTACAAATTTTAACCAGAGATATTAACGTTGATTATTTTATGAAAAAATGCTATCACATATTATCAATTTCAGTATAAAGAACAAGTTTATTGTTTTTTTATTTACAACTTTTATTATAGGATTTGGATTATATTCTTTATCACAGATTCCTATTGGTGCAGTGCCTGATGTAACAAATAACCAAGTACAGGTAATCACCACGTCCCGTAATCTTTCTACACAAGATATGGAGCAATTTATAACTTATCCTGTAGAATTAGAAATGGCAAATTTGCCAGGTGTTCAAGAAATTCGTTCCGTTTCAAAATTTGGGCTATCCGTAGTTACTATTGTTTTTAACGATAACATGGGGACTTATTTGCCAAGACAACTAATTGCAGAAAAAATAAAATCTGCGTCAGAAAAAATACCGCAAGGATTTGGTGTTCCGGAAATGGGACCCATTACTACCGGCTTGGGAGAAATATATCAATACATTTTAGATGTCACACCAGAGTATAAAGACAAATATACCGCAGAGGATTTACGAACCATACAGGATTGGATCGTAAAAAGACAGCTGTCGGGCATACCAGGAGTGGTAGAAGTCAATACCTGGGGTGGTTTTTTAAAGCAGTATGAGGTAGCGATTAATACCGAAAAACTTCATGCAATGAATATCACTGCTCATGAGGTTTTTAAAGCTCTGGAAATGAATAATAGTGTTTCTGGTGGTGGTTATATAGAAAAGGTAAATCAAGCTTTTTTTATACGTGGCGAAGGTCTTGTTTCTTCCTTAAAAGATATCGAAAACATTGTAGTAAAGAACGAAAATGGCCTGCCAATTTATATAAAAGATATTGCAAAAGTTGGTTTTGGAAGTGCTACACGTTTTGGAGCAATTACAGGCAATGGCGAAGGAGAAAAAGTCCTGGGGCAGGTAATGATGTTAAAAGATGCTAATTCTAAAAAAGTAATAGAAGCGGTTAAAGAGCGTGTGCTGTCTATTTCAAAATCGCTACCTAAAGGCGTTTATATAAATGCTTTTCTGGATCGTAGCGAGTTAATCGCAAAAACCACATTTACAGTATCCGAAAACTTAATATTAGGTTGTCTTATTGTGATTTTTGTTGTGGTATTGCTTTTGGGTAATTTACGATCCGGATTGGTGGTTGCTTCTGTAATCCCTCTTTCGTTATTGTTTACATTATCCTTAATGTACATTTTTGATGTGGATGCAAATTTAATGAGCTTAGGAGCAATAGATTTTGGAATTATAATCGATGGGGCGGTTATTATTGTAGAGTTTATAGCTTTTCAGATTACCCAAAAGAAAGATGAAATCAACTCTTTGGGAAAAGTAAAACAACAAAAATTAAAAGATAAAATTACATTTACCGGAGCCTCTAAAATGATGAATTCTGCCATCTTTGGACAACTGATTATTTTAATCGTATTCATCCCGATTTTATCATTAAGCGGAGTAGAAGGAAAAATGTTTAAGCCTATGGCATTGACTTTCAGTTTTGCACTCATAGGTGCTATGATCCTTTGTTTTACTTATGTGCCAGTAGTTGCTTCTGTGTTTTTGAAGCCTTCAACAGCAACCAGTAAAAATATATCGGTCAGGCTTATGAAATGGCTTAATACGATATATGATCCTGTTATTCATTGGGCATTACAAAGTAAAAAAACAGTATTAGGGGTTGCTACAGGGCTTTTACTTATTTCGATTTCTCTATATTCTTCAATGGGGGGTGAATTTGTACCAACTTTGGATGAAGGCGATTTTGTAATTCAACCAATATTAAAAACAGGAACATCATTAAAAAACACCATCCAGATCACTACCGAAATTGAAAAAATATTGCTCAAAGAGTTTCCCGAAGTCAAACAAGTAGTTACCCGTATAGGTGCAGCTGAGGTTCCTACAGATCCAATGTCTATGGAGGAAAGTGATGTAATAATTATCTTAAAACCTAAAAGCGAATGGGTATCTGCTTCGTCTAAGGATGAGCTTGCAGATAAATTTAAAGAAGCTCTCTCTGTAATTTCAGGAATAGATGTAGAATTTACGCAACCTATAGAAATGCGTTTTAATGAGCTCATAACAGGAGTACGAGCAGATATCGCTATCAAGATTTTTGGGGATAATTTGGATGTTCTGGCTAAGAAAGGAAATGAGATTGGTGCTTTAATAGAAAATGTTCCTGGAGCAGCAGATGTTTCTGTAGAAAAAACAGCAGGGCTTCCAGAAATGAGTGTGCAGTATAATCGAGCTAAAATAGCCAGATACGGACTAAATATTCAAGAGCTAAACGATATGGTGTCGATGGGATTTGCGGGTAGAATAGCGGGTAGTGTTTTTGAAGGGGAAAAACGTTTTGATCTGATTGTTAGATTAGATAAAGAAAAACGTCAAGATATAGATAATCTTCAAAACTTATATGTGGATTTACCATCTGGAGGAAAAATTCCGTTGCATGAATTGGCAAAGATTAGCTATAAAAAAGGAGCTGCAAAAATATCAAGAGATGGTACGCGACGAAGAATTGTGGTAGGGATTAATGTGCGCAACCGGGATTTACAATCGGTAGTAGACGATGTACAACATTTAATTAACGAAAATGTAAAATTACCAGTTGGATATTCCATTACTTATGGAGGGCAGTTTGAAAACTTACAAAGTGCCAAATCAAGGCTTATGGTGGCAGTGCCAATTGCTCTTATCCTGATTTTTGTATTGCTCTATTTCGCTTTTAATTCTGTAAAAGAAGCTTTAATGATTTATTCAGCAATTCCCTTAGCAGCAGTAGGTGGTGTTTTATTGTTATGGATTCGGGATTTACCATTTAGTATTTCGGCAGGCGTAGGGTTTATTGCCTTATTTGGTATTGCCGTACTTAATGGAATTGTTTTGATAGAACATTTTAAAGAACTAAAACACCAGGAGTTTGAAAGTATGGAGGCTTTAATTAAACAAGGAACAAAAGATAGATTAAGAGCAGTGTTATTAACAGCAGCAGCAGCAGCGTTAGGGTTTTTGCCAATGGCAATTTCTACCAATGCAGGAGCCGAAGTGCAGCGACCGTTAGCAACCGTAGTGATAGGAGGGCTGGTAACCGCTACTTTATTAACGTTAGTCGTGTTGCCTGTTTTATATGCGTTATTTAATCGGTCGTATGATAAAAAGAGAAAACATACTAAGGCAGGTACTGAAAAAGGAATAGTAATCCTTTTACTTTTATTTTCTATAAATGCAGTTGGTCAACAGCCTAAAAAGTTAAGTTTAAAAGAACTTATTCCGATGGCAATAGAAAATAATGCGGGACTTGAAGCTAACAAGCTACAAGTAGAGCAATCTGATGCGTTAATACGTAGTGCTTTTAATTTTGATAAAACGCAAATCTATTATGGGTTTGACGAGAATAATTTAGCGGTAAATAATCAGCCATTACGGGTATTTGGGATTCAGCAAGATTTTCGTTTTCCTACAGTATATTTTTCTGAAAAAAAAGTAAATAAAGCACGTTATAATGTTATTTCCAGTTCTTATAATATTCAAAAAAAAGGAATAGAAAGAAAAGTGACGGCTACCTATTATGAATATCAAGTAGCTAAAAAGAAAGAACATGTTTACAAAAGATTAGATAGTCTGTATACAAATTTTGCGACCATAGCAAAACGGCGCTTTGAGTTGGGAGAAACTAATTATCTGGAGAAAATAACAGCAGCATCCAAGCAGAAACAAATTCAACTTAAGTATAATCGGGCGCAAAAACAAGCTGACTTAATTTATACAGACTTACTTAAACTAGTTCAGACCAAAGACAGTATTCAAATCACAGAGGAACAATTACTAAAGATCCCCTTAAACGTATTAGATATAAATGGTAGTCCGGAAATTGGGTACTATCGTGATAAACTAACATTGCTACAAGCGCAGCGCGGTTTTGAAAAACAGCAACTGTTACCAGACCTAAGTATCCATTATTTTCAAGGAACCAATTCTGGTCTTAATGGTAGTTTATACGGGTATCAATTAGGTTTAAAAATACCTGTACTGTTTGGGGGGCAATCCTCAAAAATTAAAGCAGCTAGAATTGCTGAAGATATAGCAGTATCTGAATCTAATGAGTATCAAACTCAATGGAACACAAAATTTAATATTCTTACTATACAATTAAAACAACTTCAGGAAGCCTTGGATTATTATGAAGATGAAGGCGTTTCCCTTTCTAACGAAATTTTAAAAACAGCTAACGGAAGTTTTAAAAACGGAGAAATTGATTTTTATCAATATATCCAAAGTTTGGAGAGTGCTTATGAGATGAAATTGAATTATCTCGATGAACTTAATCAATACAATCAAACCGTTATTGCCATTAATTATCTAACCATCTAATAGTTTAAATTAGTATTATGCAAAGTATTATATATAAAATAACTGTCTTTGGTATCCTTTTAACTTTATGGAGTTGCCGGGATAGCCAAAACCAATCTACTACACTAGAAATTCAAGATAAAAACCTAATGGATGACCATATTCGGGTCACTCAGGCACAATTTGAACAAAGTAAAATGATTCTGGGTAGTTTTGAAGAAAAGGTGTTTCCTAATATTGTTAACGTAAATGGAATGATCGATGTACCGCCAGAAAACAGGGCAGTGGTAAATGCAACTATGGGGGGGTATATTAAAACCACACCTCTTCTTATAGGAGATCAGGTTCAAAAAGGACAAGTTTTGGTAACCCTTGAAAACCCTGAGTTTATATCCATGCAACAACAATATATGGAAGTTAACGAACAACTTACCTATTTAAAGGCAGAATATGAGCGGGAAAAAACAATGGTTGCAGAAAATATCACATCTCAAAAAAAATATTTAAAGGCAGAAAGTGAATATAAAACAGCAGTTGCCAAACATGCAGGTTTAGAAAAGCAGTTGAGAATGCTCCATATCCCGCCTTCAAAAGTAAGGTCAGGTGTTATTACTTCGGTAGTTACTATTTATGCTCCTATTTCCGGAAGTGTTACAAAAGTTAATGTAACCAAAGGTACTTATGTTTCTCCGGCCACATCTATTTTAGAAATTATAGATAATGATCATATACATTTAGAACTATCTGTTTTTGAAAAAGATATAATGAATATCAAAAAAGATCAAAAAATTGAATTTAAAATCCCGGAAGCTTCCACCGATATGTTTAAAGCCAAAGTACATCTTGTGGGAACAGCAATAGAGGATAACAGAACCATTAAAGTACATGGGCATTTAGAGGACGAATCAGATAATAAGTTTTTAACAGGAATGTTTGTAGAAGCTTCTATTGTTATCGATTCGACTTTTAGGAAAGCATTGCCAAATAATGCTATTATAATGATTGATGAAGTTCCATCTGTTTTGGTTTTGGAAAAAAAAGAAGGAAATACGTATTATTTTCAGCAAAAAGAGGTAAAAACAAAAGAAACTTATAAAGGGTATACAGCAATTGAAAATGCTAACGATTTTGAAGCAAATACGCAATTTTTAACTAAAGGAATTTTTAATTTGTTAGGAGAGTAGTTACGTTTATTAAGTTGGTTTTAATGGTGGGGTAACAAAGGATAAGGTACCAAACAAAGGTTTGTGTTTTTGTGTTTACGGCGAAGGAGTGTGTGTAGGCAGAATAATTATTTGAATATACGAAACCCTGCCAATTGGCAGGGTGGTGGTGGGCTTAAAGCGACAGAGCTTGAACTTTTTGTTGGAGGATATAAGTTTGATTATTTCGAAATCAAAGGATTTACGTATCTTGAATTATAATCAGGTATTGCCATAAATTCTGTCAAAACGATTTTCTAAAACATCCAGATACTTTAATTTCATATCTTGTGATAAAAATGATTTTTTCACCCAAGTTGATGCTGTTTTTTGATGTTTTCGAAAACGTTTAAATACACCTGTAACTTGTTTAGGGGTTAATCCTAAATTTTTTCCTAATTCTTCAAAATGAGCTTTCGTAATTTTTTTCTTTTTACCAGCAATAGTTAAAGCCAAGTCTTCAGTATTGTCAGGGTTAACAATAGCTACATTTAATAAATCATAGGCAGGAGTCAAAGACCAGCCAATAGCTGTTTTGATCATCGAAAAATTCTTTAGGTGCATATCGTTATTCCCTGTTAAAAAAGAAAAAAGGGTGATTTCAAAAAAATATAACTTATCTAGTAATGTATTACTTGCATACATTCCCAAAGCTTTTCCTATACGTTCCATAGAACTTCGATACTTATCGAATGCCTCTGTGATTTGAAACATATCAAGCACATGAATTTTTGTTCCATCTAATTTCCTGTCAATACGCTTGGTCAAATATGATAATTCTCCCGATTTTAACCGAATTAAAGTAGATGGAACTGTATTTATTCCAAATGTCTCAGCTATCCGCATAGTCACATGCTCATTCTCTGGCATTTCAGGGTAATTAGCATTAGGAGGTTTAAAAATATAATCCCCACCCAATGCTCCAACTACAGTAAGTCTGTTATGATGTTCATTTGTAACTTCATTTACTAATGACATTGATAGTTTTGCCTGAACTCCAGGTACCGATATACTTCTTTCCACCACATTTTTAGCTAATAGAGACATTTGATCTAATGTATAATCAAGCAAAGGAACTTCTGTTGTTCTAAAAAACGTCTTGGCACAATGCTTATGAAAATCGTTAGTACCTTTCAACTCTTGATAACAGTATAAGCACTTATTCATCATCATTTAAATTAATAGAATGTACACTTACTGCTCCAATGCAATTTTGGCAACAGGCTAATAGAAGTCCCATCCTGTCATTTCTATTGATCTTCCAATACTTTGAGGCAATGTCCAATAGCCACCCTTCAGGAATTAAGCCCTCAAAAAAAGGAAATAATCTGTTATCACGATATAGCTCCTGTCTAACTGGCATAGTAAATGTTATAAATTGAGTTGGATATTGCTCTATATATTTCTGATCGTATTGAAAAAGATATTCACCATCATCTGTTTCCATCAATACACCAGACAAAGTATTGTTATATAAAATTCTAGCTTTTCTCATTTACAGTTGTTTTTTTGTAATGAAGAACTAGGAACAGGAACCAATTCATGCCCAAACATTTTTAGAATAAGATTTACTTTTTCCATATTCAAATTGGTTTTACCTTGTTCAATTTTTCTTACTACAGTTAATGCTACACCCGCACGTTCTGCAAACTCTTTTTGGGTCAATTGTACTAACTTTCTTCGTTCTTTAACAAATGTTGCTAAACTCATAATTATATGTTTTTAGATATAATTTATAACAAATATAATAAAATATATGTATTTGCATATAAAACACGTTTTTAAGGATTTTTTATATCAGAAAGCATATAAAAAAACCCATAAATCAACCAGTATATTCTTACGATTATATCAGGGCAAACACATTTAAGATCAATATATGTTAAGAAGAGGGTTTTTGCTTGTTTTTTGTGGGATTTTCATTCCAGCGTAGGCTGGAATCCATTTTTCAATCCAAAAAACGAGATCAAACCTATGTAAATTCAGCTTTTTTCCTTTAAAGTAGAAATGGTTTTTTTTAATGTGTTTACCCTGACTATTATATATGGATATAGTAGTTTGTAAACGGTTTAAGTTGCCTTAGTTTTGCTGTAAAGGAAAAAGTTACTTGAGATTTAAAATTAAGAAACTAATTCCTTCAATTCATCATTAGACAAATCACCAATCCATTTTTCACCAGTAGAAACCGCCATATTAGCTAACTGTTTTTTGTCTTGTAACATTTGGTTGATTTTTTCTTCAAAAGTTCCTTTAGAAATCAGACGATGCACTAATACATTTTTTTGTTGGCCGATACGGAAAGCCCGATCTGTAGCTTGGGCTTCAACGGCAGGATTCCACCAAAGGTCATAATGGATTACATGATTGGCAGCAGTTAGGTTCAACCCTGTCCCTCCCGCTTTTATAGAGAGAATGAAAGTTTTGATATGTTTTTTTTCTTGAAAGTCTTCTACCATCTCGTCTCTTTTTTTTCGAGAAACTCCACCATGTAAGAACAAAGGTTTTGTTCCAAAAGCTTTGGACAATATTTCTGAAAGAATCTGCCCCATTTCTTTGTATTGGGTGAAGATCAACACTTTTTCATTATTCTCATAGATAGAACACAATAACTCTAATAGACGTTCTGATTTCCCCGACAATTGTGGACGATAATCTTCTTTCTTCAAAAATTGAGATGGATGGTTACAAACTTGCTTTAAAGCCGTAATCATTTTAAGGACCAATCCTTTTCGTTCAATAGATTTTTCCTCAACCCCATTTAGGGCTTTCATCATTTGATCAACCACATTTTGATATAAGGCAGTCTGTTCCTTTCCTAAAGCAATAAAGCAATCTTGCTCTATCTTTTCAGGAAGATCAGAAATAATAGATTTGTCCGTTTTTAAGCGACGTAGTATAAAAGGATCTGTAATTTTTTTGAAACGATGTAATGCTACCGGATCATTCTTTCGTTCAATAGGAGAAGAAAAATGTTCTGTAAAATATTTCATAGAACCTAAATACCCTTTATTCGTAAAATCGAATAAACTCCAGTATTCACTTAAACGATTTTCTACAGGTGTGCCACTCATAGCAACTTTTACAGTGGCTTTAATTTTCTTTATGGCTTTGGTCTGTTCTGTTCCTGCATTTTTGATAGCCTGGGCTTCATCGATAACTAATATCTCCCATTTTATTTTCTGAAATTTCGACACATCCGATCGCAATAAACCATAGGTCGTTATAAAAACGTCGAAACCGGCTGCATCAAAAGTACGTTTTGCTCCATGATAAATATGAGTACTTAAATCTGGAGCAAACTTTTCTATTTCTTTCTGCCAGTTGGTCAAAAGCGTAGTTGGTACCACAATTAGCCCTTTCTTTTTATCTAACCTTCCTTCAGCTTTAAATTGAAGTAATAAGGTAATTACCTGAAGAGTCTTACCCAATCCCATATCATCAGCAATAATACTTCCAAAGCCTACCTTGCTATTATTATACAACCATTGAAAACCTCTTTCTTGATAGGGGCGTAAAGTAGCTTTCAAATTTTTGGGATTTGGTTTAGCTTCACTTTTTAACAAACTTTCTATAATTTCACGAGCCGAATTCGAAAGGGATATTTTAGCTTCTTGATATTCTTCGGTTAACGCCGATTGTAATATATCAATAGGAGAAAGTTCTCTGTCTTTTTCTAAATTGTTTAACAAGGTTTGGATTTGCTTAGGGTCAATAAGCACATATTCTCCTTTAATATTGACCACTCCAGAAGTGTCTTTAACCAACTTTTTAAATTCAGCAATGGATATTGTTTGATTTCCTATAGCTACCTGCCACTGAAAATCTAACATTTCATTCAAGTTTAAGTAGGTTTTACTTTCTGTGGTTAGGCCATTACTGTCTAATTTCATGGAGATTTGAGGTTTCGCCAACTGCTTTAAAGAATTGGGCAATAGTATTCGAATCCCTAGTAATTTGATAATAGGCAATACTTGAAGTAAAACGGTAGCAAAACCATCGCCATCTAAAAAGAGTTGCTCTTTACCTAAAGAAGAAATCAATGGTTGTATGTCTGCAAAATCTTTCGATAAACTTGATAAAGATTGAAAAACAGAAGCTTTGTAGGGGGCATACTTCTCTCCTTTGATAAACGCCTCTAAAGAAACTGGTTTTTGAACAGCATTCTCTTTGTTTTCCACCCATAATTGTATTTCAAAAATAGTTGTAGAAGGGTGATCTTCTATTTTAATGAGTGGTGCATAAACCTGATTGCTTATATGTAATCGCTGCAAATATTGATGAATAGAATCAGGAACTTGCTGCTCTTCGAAGTCAGGAAAAGATTGCTTGTTATTACTAAAAAAAAGTTCATCAATTTTAAAATCCAAAAGCGTTTGTGTGTCAGCAGTAAACGATCCTTTTTTAAGCATATAATGCGTTAAAAAAGTAGATAACAAACAAATGATTTGATCTCTGGGTGTCAAATACTGTTGCTTTTTCGAACCAGTATCTATGGTAACAAAGCTCTGCGAAATATTTTTTTCTAAAAATTCAACTAAATAATTTACTTCCTCGCTAGCTGTAGCGGGTATCCAACGAACCTTATAATATAATTTTTCCAATTCCAAAATTTGAGGAACATAAGCACCATTAAGCATTAAATGAATACTTAAATGATAAGCTCGGTATAAACGCTTTAAATCAAGGGAAAGTCGATTTTCATACTTTTTAGGGATTCTTTCTAAAAAATGAATTAATGAAGTTAAGTCTTTATTAAAAGTAGAAGTATCAATTGGTTCTCCTCCAGAAAAGAAGGTAATCCCTTGGAAACTTATTTCTTTTTTATCGATTTGAATTTCGATGTTTTCAATCTTTTCAAATGCTTTGGGATCTAATTCGAAAACTTCTTTTATGAACAAGTCTTTTACAAAATAGCTAGCGAGTTTATAATGCCTTTTAAGTACTGGAATAAATGGTTTTGTATAAAAAAGTGCTTTGTCCTCTAATAGAGACAATATGTTTTCTGTTTGGGGAATAATTTTAGACAAGTCAAAAACAGTTTCATCAGAACTATCAGGAAATTCTATAGAAATTGGTTTCTCGTGAAGTAAATTTTCAAAGTTTAAAGCCTTAACGCCCCCTTCTAATTGCATTCCTGCTTTGGTCAATTCATCAAAAATATCTACGTCATGTAATTGAAATAGTAAAAAAGGATTTCGATCAATCTCGGCTGAGAAAACATAAATTACAGCTGCTAAATGCTTACAAGGTACTGCCCAGTCTGGGCAAGAACATTGCATTTCAAAATCTGACCATTGGTTAGGAAAAACTTGTATTCCATTTTGCTTTGCAATCTCATTTAATTCTTGTGGTAATTGGCGATTTAATAAATGAGATATTGACATTGGGTCACCAATAATAGCATCCATGAGTTTCTTTTTTTCTGAAGGGCTAAACACTGGAATGATAATCTTTACATTATAAGGTCTAGGTCTACTACCTTTAACTTTTGCTTCAATAATGTTCTTAGTAATCCTAATATCCTTTACAGTACCTTTTCGAGCATAGGTTTTCCCTCGTGGTAAACGGTTAGAATAATCAATTTGTGATAAAGCCTTTAAGAATTGTTCTCCCCACCAAGTTTTACCGAATTGTTGTGTCATAACCTTCTATCAAAATTTTGTATCTTTTTTAGACCAAAATACTGAGATTCTTTAAATTGAAAAACTCTTTTGGGTGAGAATAATGTACTTTTCAAAAAGCTTGAACTTATATCGCATTGAAAAACAAAGTTTTATAAAAAAAACATAAAAATAAAAAGCCCTGTAAATCATAAATTCACATGGTTTTTAAAGAGTTTTTATGCTCTAAAAGTGGAGTCGGAGAGGGTCGAGCGTAGAAAAAGGTCCTGTGGACATTTTTAGCGAAGGAGCCCGATGGCGCGTTGGTCGAATCCCCCGAAAACACAAAAACCTGCCAAGTGGCAGGTTTGTAGTGGAGTCGGAGGGATTCGAACCCTCGTCCAAACAAGTAATACAATAGCTTTCTACACGCTTAGTTTTTGTTTAGATTTTCGTGGGATTGCCGGTCAAAAACTACCAACGCACCCCTTATTCTCGATTAATTTCAAAACTATATCAAGATCCTATAGTTTCTAGGTTTACTTTTACGATACTCAAAACCAAACGCCATAAACCAAGGCTTTTGAAGAGTATCCTGCTTGTCTGCCTTGCAGACCGAGGCATTATCCTACTAAAATTCGGATTATGCAGCTAGGGCGTAGTTATTCTCGCCGTTTAAAAAGGTGAAATAGATATTTACGAGCATTAACTTCATAGCTCGACGTGCTTACTACCCTATTAATCTCGCTGTCAAAACCAGTCGACCCCAATAGTGTTTTTCCGAAAATTGATTATGATTTTTCTTTTAAAAACAAAATTAGTTTTCAATTTGACCAAAAACACTTTCGGACAGCAAAGATAATCATAATTATCATATCTTTATCCTCATTTTTTAATACAAAATTTATACCAATTCGTATGACTAAATTCGGTGTCATTAAAGAGCGAAAAAACCCGCCAGATCGTCGTGTTGTTTTTTCGCCAAGTGGCCTTAAAAATATAATAGCAAAATTTCCAAATGCTTCTTTTGTTGTCGAAAAATCTGATGTTAGGGTTTTTAAGGATTCTGAATATGAAAAAGAAGGATTTGTTCTTTCTGAAGATATGTCTGATTGTGATGTGTTGATCGGGGTGAAAGAAGTTCCTGTTTCTGCATTGATCCCTGATAAGAAATATTTTTTCTTTTCTCACACAATAAAAAAACAACCCTATAACAGAGTCTTACTTAAAGCAGTTTTAGATAAAAACATAGAGCTTTATGACCACGAAGTAATAATCGATGAAAGAGGTTTTAGGTTAATTGGTTTTGGAAAATATGCAGGGATTGTTGGTACTTATAATGGTTTTAGAGCATGGGGGATAAAGCAAGAAACATATACATTACCAAAAGCAGAAACGCTTAACAATCAAAAAGCATTAGAGGCTGAATTATCTAAAATTAAACTTCCCAACATAAAGATTGTCCTTACAGGTGCAGGCAAAGTAGGAAATGGGGCAAAAGAAATTTTGGATGCCATGAAAATTAAAGAAGTTTCTGTAAACGAATATTTGCATGCTACTTTTGAAGAACCAGTATACGTACAAATAGATGTTTTGGATTACAACAAGCGTAAAGATGGGGTGATTAAAGATAAAAACGACTTTTATGTTAACCCGCAAGAGTATAAAGGTGATTTTATGCGATTTGCAAAAGTAAGTGATATGTATATCGCTGGTCATTTTTTTGGTGATGGAGCTCCTTATATTTTTACAAGAGAAGATGCAAAATCCAAAGATTTTAACATTAAAGTAATCGCAGATATCTCTTGCGATATTGATGGTCCTGTTGCCAGTACAATTAGATCTTCTACTATTGCAGATCCAATATATGGTTATGACCCGCAGACAGAAAGTGAGGTAGATTATAAACACCCTAATGCTATTACAGTAATGGCGGTAGATAATTTACCTTGTGAGTTGCCTAAGGATGCAAGCGAAGGATTTGGAGAAATGTTTTTAAAACATGTGATCCCTGCATTTTTTAACGACGATAAAGATGGAGTTCTTAAAAGAGCTAAAATGACAGAAAATGGTAAGCTAACTGCCAGATACAGTTATCTTCAGAATTATGTAGAAGGAAAAGAATAATTTTAAATAATCTTATTAAGACTGAAATATGACAACTCAGGAACTTGTCGGGCAGATTTATAAAAAACAATCGTTTTTATGCATTGGTTTAGATGTGGATCTAAATAAAATACCAAAGCACTTATTAGATACAGAGGATCCTATTTTTGAATTCAATAAATCAATTATTGATGCTACACATCATTTGGCAGTTGCTTATAAACCTAATACAGCTTTTTATGAAGCTTATGGTATTAAAGGTTGGCAATCTCTTGAAAAAACGATACAGTATCTTAATTCTAATTATCCGGATATTTTTACTATTGCAGATGCCAAAAGAGGAGATATAGGTAATACAAGTACTATGTATGCCAAAGCTTTTTTTGAAGATATGGAGTTTGACTCTGTAACAGTTGCTCCTTATATGGGTAAGGATTCTGTAGAACCATTTCTTGCATTTAAAAATAAACACACCATACTTCTTGCTCTAACATCTAATCAGGGAGCCTTTGATTTTCAAACAAAAAATATAGAAGGAAAAGAATTATATAAACAGGTTTTAGAAACTTCGGTAACCTATAAGAATTCTGAAAATCTAATGTATGTAGTTGGGGCTACAAAAGCAGAGTATTTATCAGATATAAGAAAAATAGTGCCAAATAGTTTTTTATTGGTTCCCGGAGTGGGAGCACAAGGAGGAGATTTAAAAGAGGTGTGTAAATATGGATTGAATGCACAAGTAGGGTTACTAATAAATTCATCCAGAGGTATTATATATGCATCTAATAATTTAGATTTCGCAAAATCTGCCGCAGAAAAAGCATTAGAGCTTCAAAAACAAATGAAGCAAATTTTAGAAGAAACAAAATAAAAATTAAGCTGTCCAAAAAGTATTACTATATACTTACTGTTAAATTGTATAAAATCAACAAATACCGTTTATTTATTTGATTTTATGTTAAGATAAAAGAACCCTTTTAGACAGCTTTTTTTAAAGAATAGAATTAACGTCTGTTAGCGTTAAAAACCTGTTTTGCATATCCATAAAGACCGTATGCAATAAAAATAACGAAAAATGCCATTATACAATAAATGATAATGCTTAGTAACACTGAATTCATAGCCCCAAAATTTAATTATTAATAACCTCTAAGGTACAGTTTTTTTTTAAGAAAAACTAATTTAAAGCACTAATATATAGGTGTTTATGATTTTTATAACATTTTTTTTTAAAATTCAAAAAAAGCAAATCATGACATATAAAGATCAAATGGGCAGAGAAATTAATATAACAAAACCTGTAAAACGTATTATTTCTCTGGTTCCTTCTCAAACAGAATTACTGGTAGAATTAGGATTATTAGATAAGATTGTAGGGGTTACTAAGTTTTGTGTACATCCTGAAAATATAAGAAAAGAAAAAGTTATTGTAGGGGGGACTAAAAATATTAATCATCAGAAAATAAGAGAGTTATCTCCTGATATTATTCTTTGTAATAAAGAAGAAAACACAAAAGAAATAGTAGAGCAGTTACAAAAAGAATATAGCGTACATGTTTCTGATATTTGTTCTGTACCAGAAGCTTTTGTATTGATAGAGCAATATGGAGAACTTTTTGAGAAAAAAAAGGAAGCAAACCTATTGATATCCAAAATCAAATTGGAGAATGATATGTTTAATTCTTTTATTAAAGATGTGCCTCTCAAAAAAGTTGCTTATTTTATTTGGAAAGACCCTTGGATGGTGGCAGGTAAAGGGACGTTTATAGATTATATGTTGAAAACTGCTGGATTTATAAATGTTTTTAGCCATGCAGATCGTTATCCGGAAGTAGATTTAAAAGACCTTAAAACCTTTCAGGATTTGGATTTGATTATGTTATCGTCAGAGCCTTTTCCATTTACAGATAAACATATTACAGAGCTTAATAATAGCAGTAGCAATACCAAAACAATATTGGTGGATGGCGAATATTTTTCCTGGTACGGTTCTCGTTTAGCAGGTGCTTTTTCCTATTTTAAAACACTTCATGAATCTTTATGAATACAAAAAGAATACATAAACGTTTCTATAAATAAAGGGTAACATACACTTTTATCAAAAATAAGTTCCTACTTTTGAATCTCTAAAACAATATTTAGTATTGCTTAATTATACAATATATAAACATTCGGATAGCGAAAAATGGGTGACTTTTGTTCATGGGGCAGGAGGAAGTTCATCTATTTGGTATAAACAGGTTAGAGAGTTTAGAAATCATTTTAATGTACTTTTATTAGATCTTAGAGGGCATGGTAAATCAAAACCAGTTTTTAAAGATGCTTTTAATTCTAAATATACCTTCGATACGATAACCGAAGATATAGTAGAGGTTATTAATAAAGAAGGAATAGAAAAATCTCATTTTGTAGGGATATCTTTAGGCACTATTTTGATTAGAAGCCTGGCCGAAAAATATCCGGATCGTGTATCCAGTATGATTATGGGCGGGGCAATAATGAAACTTAATCTTAGATCCCAAATACTAATGCGATTAGGGGTTATATTTAAGTCGGTAATTCCGTATATGATGTTATATAAGCTTTTTGCTTTTATCATAATGCCAAAAAAAAACCACAGGCATTCCAGATTGCTCTTTGCAAATGAAGCTAAGAAATTGTGCCAGAAAGAATTTATAAGATGGTATAAACTAACCTCAGAGATTAATCCACTACTTCGTTTTTTTAGAGCAAAAGATATTAGTATTCCAACTTTATATATGATGGGGGAAGAAGATTATCTTTTTTTGCCATCGGTAGAAAAAGTAGTTGCCGCCCATCCATTTTCTAGCTTGTTTGTGGTTAAAAACTCGGGGCATGTAGTTAATGTAGAACAGCCAGAAGTATTTAATCAACAATCTATTGCATTTATAGGAGGGATTTAAACAAATTACAGAAAATCTAAGTCAATTGCCTTTCCATTTCTTTTATTTCGACCAAAATTTCATTTGCTTTTTTATGAAGCAGATCGCTCTTGTCCTTGTCTGTAAGTGCTAATTTATAAGCACTTTTCATCAATTTGCAATAATGATATTGTAGTTTTTGTAATTCAGTTTTATTTTTTAACCAAGTAAACATTTTTGTATTCTTAGATTATATATTACAAAAGTAATAGATAAGAAAGGAACAAGGTCTTAATGCCTCGTTAACATAATCTAAAGTTGTTATAAATTTAGGATTAAAGAGGTTGAAATTCAAAAGATATATAGGTGTGGACCCCTGTAATTTAACAAAATTACAAGGGTGTTATGAATAGTAAAACCCCAATATATTTACCCATATTATAAGGTTTAGTCCCTCATTGAGGAGGTAATTTCCGGCTTGCTTCAAAATTAAAAAGAAAATTTATGCTGAATGCCTCGCGGGTTTACCCCAAGATGATTAACATAAATTTTAACAAGTTTACAAGGCACCTTAATATCTTTTGTATTAGGCAAAGAGATAATACCAGATTTAATCTGTGCTGCTAATCTTGCAAAGCAAATACTCTTTTTAATAAATCAGATGTTCTGGAGTTTAGTTGAGTTCTGATATCTTTTTCTTCAACAGCAATCATAGTATATACTCCTTTAAGAGCCTGTCCGGTTACATAATCTGTTAAATCAGGATTTACGTTGTTTGTAAAAGGAATAGCATTATATTTTTGTATGATATTAGACCATATCTTATCCGCTCCTACTCTGGAAAAAGAAGAGTTGATAACTGGGCTAAATTTTTGATAAAGCTGATTTTTTGTTTTGTTTTCCAGATACTGAGTTGCAGCATTGTCATTGCCCAAAAGAATCTGCTTGGCATCTGTAAATGTGATTTGTTGTACAGCACTTACAAATATAGGAGTAGCTTCTTTAACAGCATCTTCTGCAGCACGGTTAAGAACCTTTAAACCTTCATCTGCAAGCTTTCCTAAACCAACATCCCTTAAAGTTTTATCTACTTTTTGTAATTCCTGCGGAAGGAGGATTTTTACAAGTTGATTATTATAAAAACCATCTTTTTGGGTTAATTTGGTAACTTCCTTATCTATTCCATTGTTCAAAGCTTCTCTAAGCCCGTTTGCAATGTCCAGGTTACTTATTCCAAATCCACCACCGGTAGTAGCTTGTGGTAGATTGTTTACAACCTGTTGTAGTTCTGCACATCCAGACACCAAAAAAACAGTAAGTACAATAAAAATTTGTTTCATAATTTCTTGTTAGATTTGAGATTATAATTATAGCCAAACAAATAGCAAAGGTAATGCCAATTTATTAAATAATAGACAAGCTAAAGTGTATCTGGATAAATTTCATACTTTCAATCCACAACCAAAGCAAGCCCAAAAGGAGCAATTTCTAAAATATAGCTTTTTTTTGAAACAAGCCTTAGGGAATTAACCCGCAATAAAAATTTAAAACGATAAATTTAAACAGATGAAACAAAATTTTATTTTTTTATTAGTATCTATTTTGGTCATTTCCTGTAAAAGGGATAAAATACCGATAAAAAGCCAATCCTTATTGCAAGACAAGGCAGATACTTATATTGTTGTTTTGGGAGTAGCTCAGGATGGGGGTTTTCCTCATATAAACAATGTTAAGGAATTTGAAGCAGTAAAAGAAGGTAAGGCCCGTAAAGAGCTGGTTACATCTTTGGGAGTGATAGATAAAAAAAATAATAAAAAGTTTATTTTTGAAGCTACTCCGGATATGCCAGAACAATTAGCAATTTTGGAAAGTAACCATTTAAAAAATACAAATATAATAGATGGAGTATTTTTGACACATGCACATATAGGTCACTATACAGGATTAATGCATTTTGGAAGAGAAGCCATGGGAGCAAAAAATATACCAGTGTACGCAATGCCAAAAATGCAATCTTTTCTTGAAAACAACGGCCCATGGTCGCAGTTGGTTTCTTTACAAAATATAACTATTCATTCAATAAAAGCAGATACTTTATTGCAAATTACAGATGTAATACAGGTTACTCCTTTTTTAGTACCTCATAGAGATGAGTATTCAGAAACTGTTGGGTATACAATAATAGGCAGTAATAAAAAAGTACTTTTTATACCAGACATTAATAAGTGGTCCTTCTGGAAAAAAGATATAGTGCATGAGGTGAAAAAAGTAGATTACGCGTTTATTGATGCAACATTTTTTAAGAATGGAGAGATCCCCAGACCAATGGCAGAAGTTCCGCATCCTTTTATAGAAGAAACTATTGAATTATTTAAAAACGAATCCAAAGAAGTGAAGTCTAAAATTATATTTATTCACTTTAATCATTCTAATCCGGCTTTGCTAAAAGAGTATACAGAAAGAACAGATCTAGAAAAACAAGGGTATCGTTTTGCAAATACAGGAGATGTTTTCTTGTTATGAAAAAATCACTGTTTTATTATTATAAACAAGTACTTTTCTTTCTATATGATGTTTAATAGCGCGCGATAATACTATTTTTTCAAGATCTCTGCCTTTAAGAATAAAGTCTTGCACGTTATGTACGTGAGATACTCTAACTACCTCTTGCTCTATGATAGGACCTTCATCCAGATCAGAAGTTACATAATGACTGGTTGCTCCAATGATTTTTACACCCCTTTCGTATGCAGAGTGATATGGTTTTGCCCCGGGAAACGCAGGTAAAAAAGAATGGTGTATGTTTATGATTTTATTAGGATATTGGTTTACAAAATTTGCAGAAAGAACTTGCATATATCTTGCAAGAACGATAAAATCTATCTTATGTTCTTTAAGAAGTTCTAATTGTTGTAATTCTGCTTTTTCTTTAGTGCTTTTGGTAACTGGTATATATGCAAACGGAATATCAAAAGCATCAGCAATTGGTTTAAGATCTTCGTGATTACTTATAATGACAGGTATTTTTACATTTAATTCTCCCGAAGCATATCTTCCTAAAATATCATAAAGGCAATGATCGTATTTTGAAACAAAAAGAGCCATTTTTGGAGCTTTTTCAGCATTGTACATTTCCCAGTGCATTTGGTGGTTTTTAGCAACGTTGGTGTTAAAAGAATCTTTAAATAAAGCCAGTTTTTTTTCATCCTGATCAAATTCACATTCCAACCGCATAAAAAACTCTTTTAGCTCATGATCCACATGCTGCTCTACATAAGTAGTATTTCCTTTTTTTGCCAAAATAAAATTGGTAACAGTTGCAATAATTCCTTTTTTGTCAGGACAATTTATCAATAAGATTGTTTTTTTCATTATAACCTGGTTTTAAGGGTGTAAACTTAGTGTTATTGAGATTATTTCAATAATTATCAAGACTTAGATTTATATATTATTCTTTATTTTTAATAGATTTAAAGTTTAGAGAGGTATTATATACTTAATTATCAAAAAAAATCAGATAAACCATCTTAAAATTAAACTTAATACAATGTAAAAGGACAACGTTATAAATAAATTATATAATTCTAAATAAACTCTCATTTTTGATGCATATTTCGTAAATTGGCATCGTTAAATTCACTTTTTATTGATAATGGAACAAATAGCACCATATACCCCAAAGAACAAAGTAAGAATTGTTACTGCAGCCTCATTATTTGATGGTCATGACGCAGCAATAAATATTATGCGCCGTATTATACAATCTACAGGAGTAGAGGTTATACATTTAGGGCACGATCGTAGTGTTGAAGAAGTGGTGAATTGTGCAATACAGGAAGATGCCAATGCAATTGCTATGACATCTTACCAGGGGGGACATAATGAATACTTTAAGTATATGTATGATTTGCTAAAAGAAAAAGGAGCAACACATATAAAAATATTTGGAGGAGGAGGAGGAGTTATCCTGCCAGAAGAAATTAAGGAGTTAATGGATTATGGAATAACCCGCATATATTCTCCGGATGATGGCAGAGAACTTGGCTTACAAGGAATGATTAATGATTTGGTACAAAGATCAGATTTTCCTGTTGGAGATAGCCTTAACGGAGAAGTAGATCATTTGGCTGAAAAACAAATAGGAGCAATTGCACGTGTTATTTCTGCAGCAGAAAACTTTCCTGAGATAGCAAAAGATGCTTTAGAGCAAATACATAAAAGGAATAAAACTTCAAAAACACCCGTACTAGGAATTACAGGAACAGGTGGAGCAGGAAAATCATCTTTGGTAGATGAGTTGGTTCGTAGGTTTTTAATAGATTTTCCAGAAAAAACTATCGGTTTAATATCGGTAGATCCTTCTAAAAGAAAAACAGGAGGAGCACTGCTTGGAGATCGAATCAGAATGAATGCAATTAACTCACCACGAGTGTATATGCGTTCTTTGGCTACCAGACAATCTAATTTGGCATTATCCAAATATGTAGCACAAGCTATAGAGGTGCTAAAAGCAGCAGAGTTTGATTTAATTATATTAGAAACATCTGGTATTGGGCAATCCGATACCGAGATTTTAGAGCATAGTGATACATCTTTGTATGTAATGACTCCAGAATTTGGAGCAGCTACACAATTAGAAAAAATTGACATGCTGGATTTTGCAGACCTTGTAGCAATCAACAAATTTGATAAACGAGGATCTTTAGATGCTTTACGAGATGTAAAAAAACAGTATATGCGTAATCATAACTTGTGGCATACCCCGCAAGAAGATTTGCCTGTATACGGTACCATTGCTTCCCAGTTTAATGACCCTGGTATGAATACCTTATATAAAGCAATAATGGATAAGGTAGTTGAAAAAACAGGGGCAACATTAAACTCAGGATTTGTTATTTCTAAAGAAATGTCTGAAAAGATATTTGTTATCCCACCAAACAGAACAAGATATTTGTCAGAAATCTCTGAAAACAACAGAGCTTATGATGATAAAGCAACTACACAAGCAACAGTAGCACAAAAATTATTTGGGATATTTCAGACGATATTATCCGTAGCAGAAATCCAATCCAACGGAGCAGAAATATTGATAAAATCAGGAATTGATCAAGATAAAATTCTGAGTAATGTTAAGGAAGATGCAACCAAAGTTTTCTTAAACCTGCTATTAGATCAATTTGATAAAGTAAAATTGGATCTGGATCCTTATAACTGGGAAATTATAATAAACTGGAAAGATAAAGTCCAAAAATATAAAGATCCTGTTTACTCTTTTAAAGTTAGAGATAAAGAAATTAATATAAATACACATACCGAATCTTTGTCGCATACTCAAATTCCTAAAGTAGCATTACCTAAATATGAAGCTTGGGGAGATATTTTAAAATGGTGTTTGCAGGAAAACGTGCCAGGAGAGTTTCCTTATACCTCTGGATTGTATCCTTTTAAGCGTACAGGAGAAGATCCAACTCGTATGTTTGCAGGAGAAGGAGGACCAGAGCGAACCAATCGTCGTTTTCATTATGTAAGTTTAGGAATGGACGCAAAACGTCTTTCTACAGCTTTTGACTCTGTTACTTTATATGGAAACGATCCGGATTTAAGACCAGATATCTATGGTAAAATAGGTAATGCAGGGGTGTCTATTTGCTGTTTAGACGATGCAAAAAAATTATATTCAGGATTTGATTTAACCCATACAATGACCTCGGTGAGTATGACTATTAATGGTCCTGCGCCGATGATGTTGGCATTTTTTATGAATGCAGCAATAGATCAAAACTGTGAAAAATATATTAAAGAAAATAATTTAGAGTCTGAGGTAGAAGCAAAAATTAAAGCTATCTATAAGGAAAGAGGAACCGTACGACCAGAATATCAAGGGGATCTGCCAGAAGGTAATGATGGTTTAGGGTTGATGCTTTTGGGAGTTACAGGAGATCAGGTTTTGCCAGAAGATGTATATCTAGGTATTAAAACACAAACATTAAATACAGTTCGTGGTACCATACAAGCAGATATATTAAAAGAAGATCAAGCACAAAACACTTGTATTTTTTCTACAGAATTTGCATTGCGATTAATGGGGGATGTACAAGAATATTTTATAGACAAATTGGTTCGTAACTTTTATTCTGTTTCAATCTCAGGATATCATATTGCAGAAGCGGGAGCAAACCCAATAACCCAATTAGCATTAACCTTATCTAATGGTTTTACCTATGTAGAATATTATTTAAGCAGAGGAATGGATATTAATAAGTTTGGACCAAACTTATCTTTCTTTTTCTCTAATGGGATCGATCCTGAATATGCAGTTATTGGTCGTGTAGCTCGCAAAATATGGGCAAAAGCATTAAAAGGAAAGTATGGAGCAAATTCTAGAGCGCAGATGTTGAAATATCATATCCAGACTTCAGGAAGATCTTTGCATGCTCAGGAAATTGATTTTAATGATATTCGAACAACATTGCAAGCGTTGTATGCGATCTATGACAACTGTAATTCATTACATACTAATGCCTATGATGAGGCAATTACTACGCCAACAGAAGAGTCTGTTCGCAGAGCAATGGCAATACAGTTAATTATTAATAAAGAACTGGGATTAGCCAAAAATGAAAACCCAATACAAGGATCTTTTATTATAGAAGAGCTTACAGATCTTGTAGAAGAAGCAGTTTTATTAGAGTTTGACAGAATCACCGAAAGGGGAGGGGTATTGGGAGCTATGGAAACCATGTATCAACGTAGTAAAATACAAGAAGAGAGCCTGTATTACGAAACATTAAAGCATAATGGAGAATTTCCGATCATTGGGGTAAATACATTTTTAAGTTCTAAAGGATCTCCTACAGTAACACCCGGAGAAGTAATTCGGGCAACCGAAGAAGAAAAAGAATACCAAATTAAAATGCTAAACGAATTTCATAAAGGAAATTCTAAAGATACGGCTGCTCTTTTAAAAGATTTACAACAAAAGGCAATCACCAATAAAAATATTTTTGAAGCCTTAATGGAGGTTACAAAAAAATGTTCTTTAGGGCAAATTACAGCTTCTTTGTTTGAAGTAGGAGGACAGTATAGACGTAATATGTAATCCTATACTTACTTTTAAAGTATAATTGATATTAAAAAACGACCTGCATTTTAAACTATAAAATGCAGGTCGTTTTCTTTTAAGAATTAGGATAAAAAGTCGCTAACAAAAAAATATTTTATTAAATACCCTTGTTTTAAATACAAAAGGATATTACTTAGGGCTTGCTGATAAACATGTTATCACCTAATTTTATTGATGTTTTGAGTCGTACTCAATCTATAAGGTGCAAGGTTTTTCAGTACAATGTCTTAATTTTACTTGCATCTTTATTTTTAACAAAAAAGAAAATGACTAAAAAAGTGTAATAAATGGCTCTAAATATCATCTTTAGGAATAAAAAACACTAAAACTAGATGCTTTTGAGTAAAAACTATAGATACATTTTACATCTTAGTTTTTCAGCAGACCCTACTTAAATTTATTGAATAAATCATAGTCATAAGGGATTTGTAATGTTATATCTCGGGCATCCCATCTGTCATTTTCTGAAGATTGATAAAAGTCATATACTGGTTTTAAAACACTATAAACATTACTTTCAACAGCCTCTTTTTTTGATGTTTTATCAAGAGCAACAACCATACAGCTTACGCAATTAAAGTTACCGTCCTTTTTGGGATTTATATAGCAGTTCCCGATTTTTAGGATGACATTTTCTTTTATGTACTCTAATAGCTCTCCTTCTGTAAAAGTAATAAGAGCTCGTTGTGCTTCTATATCTTTAGGGAAATGAACAGCTGGTTTTAAATTGTTAAAATCACCTACTCTTATTCTCTCTCTTTCTTTTTTAATATCTTCAGGTAAAAAAGATTGTATCGTGTCTATAGGAAAAAAATCATCTGCAGAATAGGCAATACTAAAATTAGTGTCTTTTGAGTATATCGATTGATTTTTTTTAATCTCTTCATAATTTTTCCAATCTTCCTCATCATAAGTTATATACTGCTGTACTTTATACGCAGCTTCAAACATATAACCTTTGCCATAATTAGCCTCTAATATAGCAATGACTACTAAAAGGATGAAAGCTATAATAGTATATAAGACATATTTCATGATTTTTGAAGGATTTTAGCTATTTAAATTCTGTTTTCTTTTAGGCAAAAATATTCAAAATACAGATATGCTAAGTTACAAATCATAATTATAAAATAAACTCCTAATCAAACACATCAAAGTATTATAAAAACGAAAAAATAATGAAAGATTTGGTGTGTAAATAAGAATTTTCTTAAAAATGAAAATATATCCTTTATAGAGATGGCTTGTGAACTTAGGTGAAAATTATTGGTTTTCTTTTAAAACATAAGGTAAAAAAGAAATAATTTTAAAGGTAATATAATTAAAGAATTAAATTGTCTTTAAAGAAATACAAAACCTTATGAAAAGATTACAAACTCATCATCCACTTATGTTGCAGATGTTTAAACTTGCGAAGCTCTTTGCGTAAAAGAATCAAAAACTCTTTACCATTACTATCAGATTGCTCCAAACGCTCACAATGTTTATAAAGCCTGTTGGTAATGTGAAATAAAGATGCGGCATGCTTTATGCGATCATCCTGAAATATTTGGCTCTCGGCACTTATGATTTTTGGAGCCAATGCGTCAGATTGTCTTATAATATCACCAGTAAAATAAATATGCGGGTTTTCACTCCCATTACTTTGCAACGGAGCTAAATCATGAATAAGATAGTTTGAAATATTTCTGGAAAGAGATAATATTTCAAGGGCTTTCTTATATAATCTTTTATTTCGCGGTTGTGATCTCATAACTATTAGTTATACCAAAAATAAAGCTATTTCTATTATTTTTTCTTTCATATTTAAGGTTAATTATTTATTTTTCCTTAATAATTAATGTATAATGTTGTTTTTTATTTAAAAACAACATTATTTTGGTTTCAGGGATTTTGCCCTATTATATTTATAGAATAAAAATGTAGTATCAGGTAAAATGATTTATAAACACGTTATTATAAAATACTTAGAAATTATAATTTTAATTAGATAGAATGATATGAAAATAGATGCCAAAAATTGGGATATTATAAAGTGTTTACAACAAAATGCAAGGTTGTCTAATGCTGAAATAGGAAGAAAAGTAGGTTTAAGTTCTCCGGCAGTAGCAGAAAGAATAAAAAAATTAGAAGATTATGGCGTTTTAAAAGGGTATATAGCAGAGGTGTCTTATACAAAAACAGGATATCAATTAAAAGCAATGATTATGCTAAGGGCATTTATGGGGCGTTTACAGCCTTTTTTGATTAAAGTACCCGAATTTAAGGAGGTTATAAATTGCTACAGAATTACAGGTAACGAAAATATAATAATGGAGGTGGTTTTAAGAGATCAAATACACTTGCAAGAATTTATTGACAGGCTGATTACTTATGGTGAAGTAAAAACACATATTATACTTTCAAACCTTATCGAAAATAAGCCAATTACAAATTACACACAATTAGATCGATCCAAATTTAATTCCTTATAAATGCTATTCAATAATTTTATGTAAAGGAATAAAATAAGGCTGGTGTTGGTTCCTTTACCTGCTATCAATATTTTTTTTGTATACCCAAAAGATTTGCTTCAATGAGATTGGTTTTTGGCATGGGATTTGCTTTTTTTTAGATAGAACAATCTTTATCTTGTGTGAGGACATTAGTATGGGGAACTAAAGAGAGTGCAAGGGATAGATGAAAAACGTCTGAAGGATTTCGGACGTTTTTTTTATGGCAAAACTTATGCCGGCTATACCTTGGATTTACTGTTATAAAAATGAGCTGCTTTTATTCTGAAACAGATATTTTATAACAGTAAATTCAAAATGTAGTAGATTTTCTAATGCATGATTTAGACAATGTCGTTAAGACATATCTTTTTGAGGATTAAATATCTGTAAAAGCAAAATGCTCTTTATTTCCATCATGGATTCCAGCCTACGCAGGGATGAACTGTGCTTAAAAACAAATATTTGGTTGATAATTTTCTATATATTTCT